>JANLGX010000348.1 GCA_024654005.1 Gemmatimonadaceae bacterium
AGCACCGCCTGGTTCTTGTCCAGGTCGCGCGGTCCCAGCTCGATCCGCAGCGGCACTCCCCGCATCTCCCACTCGTAGTACTTGGCGCCGGGCGTCAGCCCCTCGCGGTCGTCGAGGTGCACGCGCAGCCGGTGCGGATCGCGCCGCTCCCATTCCACGAGGGACGTCCGGAGCCGGCTCGCCGCCTCGAACACGCGGCCGCGGTCCTCCTCCGATTTCCAGATCGGAACGATCACTATCTCTATCGGCGCGAGCAGCGGCGGCGTGCGCAGGCCGACGTCGTCGCCGTGCGTCATCACCAGTCCGCCGACGAGCCGGGTGGACACTCCCCAGCTCGTGTTCCAGACGTACTCCACGGTTCCGCCTTCGCTCTGGAACGTCACGTCGAACGCCTTGGCGAAGTTCTGCCCGAGGTTGTGCGACGTGCCAGCCTGCAGCGCGCGGTTGTCCTGCATCATCGCCTCGCAGGAGAACGTGCGCAGCGCGCCGGCGAACTTCTCGGCGTCGGTCTTGACGCCGGTCACCACCGGCATCGCCATCCACCCTTCCATGAAGTCGCTGTACACGCCGAGCATCCTTCGCGCTTCCTCCTCGGCTTCGTCATGCGTGGCGTGGGCGGTGTGGCCCTCCTGCCAGAGAAACTCGAGCGTGCGCAGGAACAGGCGGGTGCGCATCTCCCAGCGCACGACGTTGGCCCACTGGTTCATGAGCAGCGGGAGGTCGCGATAGCTCTGGATCCACTTGGCGAACATCGCGTAGATGATCGTCTCGGACGTCGGCCTTACGACGAGCGGCTCTTCGAGCTGCTTGCCGCCGCCGTGGGTCACGACGGCGACTTCCGGCGCGAACCCCTTGACGTGCTGCGCTTCCTTCTTGAGAAAACTCTCCGGAATGAACAGCGGGAAGTACGCGTTCACGTGGCCCGTGGCCTTGAACATGTCGTCGAGCTGCCGCTGCATCCGCTCCCAGATGCCGTACCCCGCCGGCCTGATGATCATGCAGCCGCGGACCGGCGCGTAGTCCGCCAGTTCGGCCTTCAAAACCAGCTCGTTGTACCACGCGCTGAAGTCCTCCGCGCGCGGAGTCAGCTTCTTGTCGTCTGCCATTGTGTTACACCGGGATGTTGAAGAGCTCGTCGCCGCGGACGACGCGCTCGCTGCCATCGGCCAGGTTTTTCAGGGTCGCCGTGCCGGCGCCGCCGCTCCACTGGTCGCGCAAGAGAATAACCACTTGGGCGGCCCCCGCGCTTGCCGCGGCCTTGAGCTGCCGCGCCAGCTGCTGGGCCTTGAGCGAATACTCGACGCTGTGGCCGTGCCTCCGCAGGCGCCCCGCCACGAACATCACGTCCGGGAGAAGCGCCTCGTCGTCGGACGCGACCCAATAGTCGATGGCCGGCTGGAGCGCGGGCATCAGCTTGCGGGACCGGAGCAGCTCGCTCAGCACCACGTCGCCCATGCCGAATCCGAGCGCCGGCGCCGCCGTCCCTCCGAGCGTCGCGAGCAGATCGTCGTACCGCCCGCCGCCGCAGATCGCGCGAAACTCCCCCGCGGTGTCGAACAGCTCGAAGACAATCCCCGTGTAGTACGCGAGACCGCGAACCACCGAGAGGTCGAGCTGGACCCACTCGGCCACTCCGAGCGAGCCGAGCAGCTCGAAGTACCGCCGCAGGTTGTCGAAGTGCTCGTCCATCGCGCGCACGCCGCCCAGCCGGACGCGCAGCTCGTCGAGGTTCTTCGCCGCGACGGCCTCGAACAGCGAGCCGACGGTGTGCGGCGCCAGGCCGCCGTCGGTCAGCCGCTTCTCCAGTACGGAGCGCGGCTCCCGGTCGAGCTTGTCGAGCGCCGCGTACACCAGCGGCTGCTGTTCTTCCGAGATGTCGAAGTGCGCGAGCAGAGCGCCGATCAGGCGCCGGTCCGACACGCGCGCGCGGACGTCGCTCGCCGTCAGCCCCACCTCGCGCATCACGTCGATAGCCAGCGCGAGCAGCTCGGCGTCGGCCGCGACGTCGGACTCGCCGACGATGTCCACGTTGAGCTGAAAGTGCTCCCGCAGCCGCCCCTTCTGCTGCCGCTCGTAGCGGAACAGCTGCGGCGTGGAGAACCAGCGCACCGGCTTGCGCAGCGCGTTCAGCCGCGCGCCGACCATCCGCGCGAAAGTCGGCGTCATCTCGGGGCGGAGCGCCACCTTCCGGCCGCCCTTGTCCTCGAAGACGTACAGCTGGCCGACGATCTCGTCGCCGCTCTTGGCGGTGTACAGCTCCAGCGGCTCGAGCGGAGGGCCGTCGTACTCCAGGAAGCCGTACCGGCGCGCGACCTCGCGCCACGCATTCATCACGTAGGCGCGCTCGGCGAGCTCCTGCGGATAGAAATCCCGAAACCCTGGCAGCGCCGCTCGTGACATTGGTGAAAGCTACGCGGCCATTGGAGACAGCTGCAAGCACGACATCGCGTCTCCGACGGTATGAAACGAACCAGTGACCAGCACCGTGCTGCCGCGATCGCCGGCCAGCGCGAGCGCCTCGGCCAGGTCGGGCACGGCTGAGGCGTTCGCGCCGAGCGCGCGCGCGTAGTCCGCGGCGGCGGCTGGATCCCAGCGCCGGTTCGCCGGGGCCGTCGGAGGCGTGGTGAGAATGAGCTCGTCCACCACCGGTGCCAGGCGGTCCAGCACCCCGCGCCAGTCCTTGTCGGACAGCACGCCGACCACCGCCGTAAGCGGTCGCTCGATCCCCATTCTCGCCAGCGCGGACACGAGCACGGCGATGCCGGCAGGGTTGTGCGCGACGTCGAAGACGAACTTTCCGCGTCTGTCGAGCCGGCCCGGCAGAGTGAGGTCGCGCAGCGCGTCGCTGCACTGCTCCAGCCGGACGGAGTATGCGGCGCCCGCGGCCCGCACCATCGCGATCGCGGTCGCGGTGTTCCACGCCTGATGCTCCCCGATCAGGGGTGTCCTCACCGCGAAGAAGCGTCCTCCCCGCTCGATCGTGAAGTCGGTTCCGCCGGGGCCGACGCTCACGTCACTCGTGTCGTATTCCTTCGCTGCCACGATGACCGGCGTCGCGCCCATCGCCGCGGCGAGGCTCGCCAGCTCCCGCGCGACGCCTCCCTTGCGCTCACCCACGACCGCGGGCACGCCGCGCTTGAAGATCCCGGACTTCTCCATCGCGATCTGCACGATCGTCTCCCCGAGCATGTCCGTGTGATCCAGGCTGACGGAGGTGACGCACGCCACGAGCGGCGTGATGACGTTCGTTGCGTCGAGCCGTCCACCCAATCCGGTCTCGATCACGGCCACGTCCACGTCCACGTCCTGCCGGGCAAACCAGTCGAACGCGAGCGCGGTGGTCACCTCGAAGAACGTCGCCCCGATTCGCTCGGCGTCGGGGGTCCAGCGCTCGATGAAGGCGACGACCTCGTCCTCGGAGATGAGCCGGCCGCCCACGCGAATACGCTCGCGGAAGTCCACGAGGTGCGGCGACGTATACGTCGCCACCTTCAGCTCGCGCGACCGCAGCAGCGCCTCGACCGATGCGACGACGCTTCCCTTTCCGTTTGTTCCGGCGACGTGAAACGACTTGAGCCGGCGGTGCGGATCGCCGAGCAGGCGCAGGAGCTCCGTCGTGCGCTCGAGTCCGAGCTTGGTGTCGCCGGTGGTGCGCGCGAACAGGTAGTCGAGCGCGGCCCGGTACTCCCGGGAAGCGGCGACTGTCAGCTCTCAGTCCATCCGCTCGCGGCGGGCTTGCCGCTCATGTGCCGGAGAAGCGTGCCGACCGTCTGCTTGAGATCGCGCCGATGGACCACCGCGTCAACCATCCCGTGCTCCAGCAGGAACTCCGCGGTCTGGAACCCCTCGGGCAGATCCTGCCCGATCGTCTGCTTGATCACGCGCGGCCCCGCGAATCCGATCACCGCGCCGGGCTCCGCCAGGATCGCGTCGCCGAGCATCGCGTAGCTCGCGCTCACGCCGCCCGTCGTGGGGTTGGTGAGGATCGACACGTAGGGGATGCGCCGCTCCGCCAGCTGCGACAGGATGGCCGCGGCCTTGGCCATCTGCATGAGCGAGAGCACGCCTTCCTGCATGCGCGCTCCGCCCGACGCCGACACGAGCACCAGGGGAAACTTGCGCTCCAGCGACTTCTGTCCGAGCCGCGCGATCTTCTCGCCGACCACGGAGCCCATCGAGCCGCCCATGAACGCGAAGTCCATCGCGCCGACCCCGACCGGGATCCCGCCGAGCTGGCCGGTCGCGGTGAGAATGGCGTCGCCGTCCCCCGCCTTGGCCGTCGCCTTCGCGAGTCGCGCGGTGTACTCGGGAAAGCCGAGCGGATCGATGGACTTGAGGTCCATCTCGGTCTCCTCGGCGGTGTCTTCGTCGAGCAGGATCGCCAGGTAGTCGCTCGCGCGGATCCGCCGATGGAAATCGCAACTGGGACAGACGTTGAGGTTGCGCTCGAACTTCTCGCGCAGGTCCGTGTGCCCGCACGCCTCACATTTCTCCCAGGTGTCGGGCGGTATCTCGAGCCGCTCCCGCTTGGGTTGACGGGGCTTTTTCTCCTTCCGGAACCAGGAGGCCATTCAGCGGCTCGCGTGGAGCTTTAAGTGCATTGACTTAAGTTCAGGAAGGGGGCGGACTTAACAGGCGTGATTAGTGATTGGTGATTGGTGATTAGTGACGACAGGGTAGCAAGGCGGTTACTAATCACTAATCACTAATCACTAATCACTAATTTACCCTCGCCCCGGCCCGCCCGCGCCCTTCCCCCGAGATGCGGAGGAGGATCCCCACCGCCAGCCAGGTCGCCAGCATGAAGGAGCCGCCGTAGCTGAAGAACGGCAGCGGAATGCCGGTGATGGGCATCAGGTTGAGCGTCATGCCCACGTTCACGATGACGTGGACCAGCCAGCTCGCCATGAGCCCGAACGCCACCAGTCCGCCGAAGGCGTCGTTGGCCCGCGCCGCGATCTTGGTGGCGCGCAACAACAGCACGGTCAACAGCGTGAGCGTGAACATCACCCCGATGAAGCCCAGCTCCTCGCCGAGCACGGCGAAGATGAAGTCAGTGTGTTGCGCGGGGAGGAATGCGAGCCGTTTCTGGGTGCCCTCCGTGAATCCCTTACCGAACAGGCCGCCGGACCCGATCGAGATCTTCGACTGTATCACCTGGTAGCCCGACGCTTTCGGGTCGAACGACGGGTCGATGAACACGCGCAGCCGGTTCTGCTGGTACGGCTTGAGCTTCTCCCACAGAACCGGGGCGACGACGCCGGTGGCGACGTTCGCCAGCATCAGCACTATCCCCTCGACGAGAAACGGCCGGTAGTACAGCACGAGGGCGAGCAGCACCAGGAACCACGCGCCCCACAGCCCCGTGCTGAAGGAGAGGACGAGACTGATCGCGGGGCTGGCGAGCAGCAGCAGCAGCGGCCACGCTACGCCGGACCAGTACAGCATCGCGAAGAAGATCCCGATGAAGGCGATGCCGCTGCCGAGATCGGGCTGCGCCATGATCATGAGCCACGGCACGGCGACGATGATCGCCGGCTTCCAGAGATCGAGCAGCGAGCTGGGCGACTCGCGCCGCGCGGCCAGCACCTGCGCGAGCATCAGCACCACCGTGACTTTCGCGAGCTCCGCCGGCTGTCCGATCCGCACGCCGCCGATGGCGAGCCAGCTCTTGGTGCCGGCGGCGGTGCCGGCGCCCGTGCCTATCACCAGCGTCAACGCCAGCAGGATCAGGCTCAGTAGGTACGCGGGGACCGTGAGCCACTGGATGAGGCGCACGGACGTGCGCGACACGCCGTACGCGGTGAGCAGCCCGAGGATCACCCACACGATCTGCGGCTTGTACAGACCGGCGACGTACGTGGGGACGTCGGTGCGCCCCGCGGAGTACACCATCGCGCTTCCCAGCAGCGATAGTGCGAGCGCTGTGAGGACGAGCGGATAGTCCGCTACAATCCGCCGGGCCATCAGGGGGTCGCTGTGATTCCCGCTGGCGGCACCGGAGTGGCGAGGACGCTGCCATCATTCGCGTCGCCTATCGCCGGTCCCATCGGCGCGCGATCGGCCGGATGGGGGATGTTGAGGTACTTGGCTGCCACGCGCGAAGCCACGCGCGCGGCCTGCCAGCCGTGCCCGCCGTACTCGATCATGACCGCGACGACGATCCTGGGATCGTGCACCGGGGCCATGCCGATGAACCACGCGTGATCCGGAGTCGTCTTGCCGCTCTGCGCCGTTCCCGTCTTTCCTCCGAGGAACAGTCCCGGGACGGCGGAGCCGCCCGCGGTTCCCGTCGGCGAGACGACTCTCCCCAGCGCTTCGCGCAGCTTCTGGATCTGTTCCGGTGTGAGCGAAAACACCCGCTCGCGCTTCGGCGTCACGCGCGCGATGCTCGGCGGAGCGGCCGTGCCGTCCGACGCGATCGCCGAATAGAACCGGGCCATGCTCGCCAGAGTCTGCGAGTTCTCGCCCTGGCCGATCGCCATGTTGATGACGGTCGATCCCGGCGTCCAGCCGCGCGGGCCGTACCGCTTGTTGAAGTAGTCGAGCCCGTACGGGAAGCGCGGCGCCTTCTCATTGGGCAGATCGAGTCCCGACCTCTCGTTCATCCCCAGCTTGATCCCGCCCGCGATCATGCGTGACAAGCCGATGCGCAGGCCGAGCTGGTAGAAGTACACGTTGCAGGATTTCTCGATCGCGCCGCTCAGATCGCGCGAGCCGTGGCCGCGCGGGTCCCAGCAGCGGAAGTAGGCGTTGCCGTAGGCGAAGCCGCCGTTGCACGCCTGCGGCATTCTAGTCGTGAAATCCGCGATGCCGTTCTCCAGCGCGATGACCGCGTCCACGAGCTTCCACGAGGAGCCGGGCGGATACGTGCCCTGCGTCGCCTTGTTGTACAGCGGCTTCTTCGGGTTGGTGTTGAGCTCGGTCCAGTAGTCCTGCGGAATGCCGCCGGTGAATCTGTTGGGATCGTACCCGGGCCCGCTGTGGATCGCGAGCACGCCCCCTGTCTTCGGATCGAGAGCGATCACCCCGCCCATCAGCGTGTCGCTGAACACGCTCGCGACGTACCGCTGCAGGTCCATGTCGATGTTCGTCAGCATCGGCGGAGCCGGACGCGGCACGAGATCGGGCCGCGCGACGCCGGCCTCGTTCACCACCCGGCCGCGCGCGTCCACCTCGACGAACCGCATCCCTTCCGTGCCGTGCAGAATCTCCTCGTACTGCCGCTCGAGCCCGCCCTTCCCCACCTGCTGCCCCATCTTGTAGTTGCGGAAGCGCTCGCTGTTCAGCTCGCTCTCGCTGATCTCGCTGGTGTAGCCGACGAACGCCGATACGACCTCGCCGTCCGGATAGTACCGCTTCGGCACCGACTGGATGATGAGGCTGGGGAAGTCGATGCGGTGCTCTTCCAGGACGGCGACGACGTCGATGGCCGCGTCCGGAAAGATCACCGTCGGGCGGTTCGGCTCGCGCCGGAACCGCTTGAGCGCGCCCTGCATGTCGCCCGGCGTGAGCTGGATGACCGTGCCAAGCCGCGCAAGCTCGGCCTTGAGCGCGGACTCGGTGGCGCTCAGGAGAGAGACCGTGTAGGCCGGCAGGTTCTCCGCGATCACATTGTTCTTGCGATCGTAGATGATCCCGCGCGGCGCGGGGAGCGGGACCTCGCGCAGCCGGTTCTCCTCCGACTGCAGCGCGTACCGCTCGTGCTGCAGCACCTGCGTGTTGAAGAAGCCGCTGAGGAGCACGGTCATCAGCACCACTATGAGAATGGCGCCGATCCGCGCGCGGCGCGCGATGTCGTTCGGATGGAAGCTCATGCGGTGGACGGCTCGACGAGGGGACGCATCACAACCAGCAGCACAACTCCGGCCAGCGCGGTGACCGCGGCCGAGAGCGGCGACCAGAGTATCAATTGCTGGACCAGCTCGATTCCGCCCACGCGGCGCTCAGCCAGGAAGTACATGACGTCGAACGCCCACTTGCCGAGAAAGAAGAAGAACGCGTTGAGCGCGATGTTGTCGGCGAAGAACACCGCCTTGAGCCAGCTCGCCCCGTACCCCACCAGCGTCATCGCGACCGCGCCGGCCCCCAGCGCGGTCGGAGTGAGTGAATCCGAGACGAAGCCGATGGCGAAGCCGATCACGGCGGCCATTCCCGGACGCACGCGCACCGCCACCAGCAGCAGCGCGATGAGCAGAAAATCCATCGGTGCGCGCCAGCCGAGGACCGGGCGCAGAGTGTAGTGCAGCACCACCAGCAGCGCGAAGCTAGCGAGTCCGCGAAGGAGCGGAACGAAGCGCACGGACATCAGCGCTCAGGCTGGCGCGGCACCGGCGCCGGCGTCGTATCGCGCCGGCCGGTCACCGGCGGCCCGAGCCGGACAACGCTGTCGCGCTGCGGCGGTGGCTGCTGCGGCTCGACGGGAGGCGGAGTCACCGGCTGCGTCGGCTGCGGCTGAGTGACGGGCGGGCGCGTCGTCTGCGGCTGCGTCTGGGCGGGCGGCGGCTCGGTCACGCCCGTCGCCGCTCGCAGCGAATCGGTGCGCATCGCGGCGATGGCGGCGCGTCTCGCCGCGGCCTCCTGCATGGCGGCCGCTCTCGCGAGCGAATCTCCCGCGGCCAGGATCGCGCGCAGCGCCGCTTCCGTGGGACCGCCCTGCTGCCAGACTCCTTCGACGCCCTCCGCCACGCGGTCCGGGCGGAGGATCATCACCGAGTTCACGTCGCTCGGCGAGACGGCCGGCCGCAGTATATACGTCCTCGCCCACGATTCCGGTGTCCTCAGCTCGGACATCACCGTGCCGATGGGAATTCCGCGGGGATACGTGCCGCCGAGCCCCGCGCTCACGATCAGCATCCCCGGCTTCAGCTCGGTGCGGAACGAGACCCCGCGCATCTCCATCAGGAACCGGTTCGGGCCCGCGCCGAGGTGCGCCTGGACGATGCCGAACGTGGTGCCGTCTTCCGACATCGCGCTCACGCGGAAGTCGGGGTGCGTCCACAGGATCGCCTGACTCATCGTCGGATCCACGCGCTCGACCGTGCCGACGAGTCCTTCGGGCGCTACCACGGGACTGAGCCGGCGCACTCCGGCGTTCGACCCCGCGCTCAGAATGACGCTGTACGCGTCCCGCACGCCGCGGCCGTGCAGCGCCTCCGCCGGGACGAATCCCCACTTGACGCGGGCGCCGAGGCCGATGATCTGGCGCAGCCGCTCGTTTTCCGATTGCAGGGCCGCGACGCTAAGCGCCTTGATCGTGACGCTGTCGCGCGCCTCGATTCGCTCCTCGTGGAGCATGAACGCGCGGCGGCTCAGCTCGGCCCGTTCCTGCAGCATTATCAGCGGGGCGAGGACGCTCTGCCGCAGCGCCGACGCGACCGGCTCCCGTACGGTGGCCGGCAGCACCAGCGCCAGCAGGGAGAGGAGCACGCACGTGCCGACGATTATCTGGTCGAGACGTGAGCTCCCACGGATCGGTCGCGAAACCGCCATTACGTCCTCAGGTGTCCAGAACCGACCAGTACTTGTCTTCGTCGTCGAGGATGCGTCCCGTGCCGCGAACGACGCAGGTCAGCGGATCCTCGTCCACGTGTATGGGCAGGTTCGTCTCCTGGCTCAGCAGGATGTCGAGTCCCTTGATCAGCGCTCCGCCTCCGGTCATCACGATGCCGCGATCGACGATGTCGGCCGCGAGCTCGGGCGGCGTGATCTCGAGCGCGCGCCGCACCGCCTCGACGATCTGCTGAATGGGCTCCTGCACCGCCTCGCGGATCTCGGCGGACGTGACGCGGACAGTCTTCGGAATGCCCGACACGAGATCGCGACCCTTCACGTCCATCTCGCGCTCGTCGCCGACCGGCGCGGCCGAGCCGATCTGGATCTTCACCTGCTCGGCCGTGGATTCACCGATCAGAAGATTGTAGTTCTTCCGCATGAACTGCACGATCGCCATGTCCATCTCGTCGCCGCCGGTGCGGATCGACGTGTCGCTCACGATTCCGGAGAGCGCGATGACCGCGATCTCGGTCGTGCCGCCGCCGATGTCGATCACCATGTTGCCGGTCGGCGTGTCGACGGGAAGTCCGACGCCGATCGCCGCCGCCATGGGCTCGGCGACCATGAACACTTCCTTCGCGCCGGCGCCGAGGGCGGAGTCGCGCACCGCGCGCCTCTCCACTTCGGTGATTCCCGACGGCACGCACACGATGACGCGCGGCTTCACCTTGAAGACGTGGTTCTGGATGATGAGCGTGAGGAAGTAGCGCAGCATCTTCTCGGTCACGTCGAAGTCGGCGATGACGCCGTCCTTCATCGGCCGCACGGCGATGATGCCTTCGGGCGTGCGGCCGAGCATGCGCTTCGCTTCGAGTCCGACGCCCTTGATCTTCTTGGTCTCGCGGTCAAGCGCGACGACGGACGGCTCGTTGAGCACGATGCCCTGACCTTTGACGTAGATCAGCGTGTTGGCCGTGCCGAGATCGACCGCGATCGCGTTGGCGGGAAAGAGCGAACCGGGCTTGATGAATGGCCAGCGCATTTCGTCCTTAGCTGTTGCGGCTCATGGAGTTATTTAAACTAGCACGGGTCACGCGGGAGGCGTACCTCTCCGGACAGTCTAGGCGAGAAACTTGTCCACCGCCGCCAGCGGCAGACCGAACGCCTCCGCCACTCCCGGATACGTCACCTGTCCCTCGACGATGTTCAGCCCGCGCTGTAACGGCACGCTCTCCCGCAGCGCCTTCTTCCACCCCTTGTTGGCGAGCTGCAGCGCGTACGGGAAGGTCGCGTTGGTGAGAGCCAGCGTGGACGTGCGCGGCACGCCGCCCGGCATGTTCGCGACCCCGTAGTGAATGACTCCGTCCACCACGTACGTGGGATCCTCGTGCGTCGTCGCCTTGATGGTCTCGACGCAGCCGCCCTGGTCGATCGCGACGTCCACGATGACCGAGCCGGGCTGCATGAGCTTGAGATCCTCGCGCCGGATCAGCCTCGGCGCGACGGCACCGTGGATCAGCACCGCGCCGACCACCAGATCGGCGGTCGAGATCTGCTCGAGGATGTTGTGCCTGTTCGAGTAGATGAGGATCACGTTGGCGGGCATCACGTCCGACAGGTACCGCAGACGCTCGAGCGAGAGGTCGAGCACCGTGACCTTCGCGCCCATCCCCGCGGCCATCTTCGCGGCGTTGATGCCGACGGTTCCGCCGCCGAGGATGACGACCTTGGCCGGCGGCACGCCCGGCACTCCGCCGAGCAGCACGCCGCGCCCGCCGTACAGCTTCTCCAGATACTTCGCGCCCTCCTGCACCGCCATCCGCCCCGCGACCTCGGACATCGGCGTGAGCAGCGGCAGCTCGCGCGACGGCAGCTCGACCGTCTCGTACGCAACGCACACGGCGCCGCTGTCGATGTGCGCGCGCGTCAGCTTCTCGTCGGCGGCGAAGTGGAAGTAGGTGAAGATGCACTGCCCTTTACGCATGTGCCGCCACTCCTTCGCGATCGGCTCCTTCACCTTCATGATCAGGTCGGCCTTCGCCCACGTGGCGGCGCCGGGCGCGATGCGCGCGCCGACCGCGGTGTACATCTCGTCCGGGAAGCCGCTCCCCTCGCCGGCACCCGTCTCTATCAGCACGTCGTGTCCCGCGGCCACCAGCGCTTCGGCGCCGGCGGGAACCAGCGCGACTCTATTCTCGTTTGTCTTGATCTCTTTGGGGACGCCGATGAGCATGGGAAGAGGCAGTGATTAGTGATTGGTGATTGGTGATTAGTTACTAACTACTCAAACTTGCAGCGCCTTTGGGCCCAGACTTACGACCGTTTGAATATCAGGGGCAAAAAACTCGCCGCAAACCTTCCGAACGGTGTCCGCGTCGATGGCGTCGATGAGCGCGAGCACTTCGTCCAGCGTCTGGATCGGCTCGCCGAACAGCTCGCCGGTGGCGGCGCGGTACATCCGCGAGCCGACGCTCTCCAGCGAGAGCGTGACCTGGCCCTTGAGCTGGCTCCGCCCGAGCTCGATCTCGGCCTCGGGGATTCCGTCCGCGGCGACGCGGGCGAGCTCGTCGTTGATGACCCGCACGGCGTCGTCGGCGGTCTCTGGGGCGGTCGCGACGTACACGCCCTGCACGCCGGTGTCCAGGTGAAATGACTGGAAGGTCTGGACCGTGTAGGCCAGCCCCAGCTCCTCGCGCACGCGCTGGAACAGCCGCGAGCTCATTCCGCCGCCGAGCAGAACGCTGATAAGCGCGATCGCGTAGCGGCGGGGGTCGCGGTGCGGCACGGTCGCCGTGCCGAGCACGATGTGGGTCTGCGCCTGGTCGCGCCGCTCATAATGCGCGTACGACACCGGCGCGGTGCGGGGCGCGACGGGCTGGCGTGGCGCCGCGCCGCTCGCGGGGATGCTCATCCAGCCGGAACTCTCGAGCACGTCCAACAGCGCTTCGTGCTCGATGTTGCCGGCGGCGGCCACCACCACCTGGCCGCAGTGGTAGGTCGCGTCGTGCAGCTCG
>JANLGX010000351.1 GCA_024654005.1 Gemmatimonadaceae bacterium
CGAGCCGCCCGCCGACCGTGCGACGCTGGCCACCGCGTACAAGTTCTGGTGGCTGCTCGTGATCCTGTGCGGCGGGACGCTCGCGGCAGTGCTGTACCATGTCATGACGGAGTACTGGCTGAAGGGGAATTTCCGTCCCACGATCGCCGGCCTGCTGCTGTACATCGTGCCGATGCTCTTAGCGGGGGCGGCTTTCATCGCGCTGGTCCGTCTCCGCGCCGCCGCGCGCAGCGCGCTGGGCGCGGTGGACACCATTCTCGGCACTGAAGGGAAGGGCCCCGGCGAGAAGCGCGATGCCCCGAAGACCTGGAGCCTGCTGCGACGGCTGCCGCTGTCGCAGCTCGGCTGGCTGCTGAAGATTCGCTTGGCGTCCAT
The DNA here is from genome assembly GCA_024654005.1 of Gemmatimonadaceae bacterium. Classification (GTDB taxonomy): domain Bacteria; phylum Gemmatimonadota; class Gemmatimonadetes; order Gemmatimonadales; family Gemmatimonadaceae; genus JACDCY01. The sequence goes on from JANLGX010000351.1 coordinate 376, forward strand.
CATGGCGACGGTGAGCGACATCTTCTTTGTCCGCCACCGAATACTCGGTTATGCTCTGCTGTACGGCTTTCCGGGCTGGCGACGGCAGCTACTCAGCGCCGAGATCTTCTCGCTGCTGATCGAGGCGCCCGAGGACGCGCCGCAAGTGACGGACGCGCAGCGCGCGGTGGTGAAGGTCGCGTCCGAGCAGCCGACGGCGTTCTGGTATGACACGCCGGACGAGCTCGCGCAGCTGGTCGCGACGGGCCAGATGAGCATGTGCCGCAACATGATCGTGTTCCTCCAGCGGCGCCGCGCCGAAAATCCGGCGGCGTTCAGCCGGGAGCTGGCCGAAATGTTGGTGAAGGCGCAGGCTGATTGGCGGCTGCTGCGCGAGCGTCCCATGGAGCTGGTGCCGCAGGTGGCGCGCGCGGCGCCCTTCAAGGCACGATGACGCACGCATCCGCGCCGTCGCCGCAGAAATACACCAGCGGCTGGCCAGGATGCAGGATCGCACGGCTGTCGCGCTGGGGGTGTTCCCGACTAGTCGAGAATTGCCAGCCGTCTTCGGTGCAGGTCACCCAGTCCGAGCTCTTGCACCAGGGCCGCATACCGCGGGTCCCTGACCGCGAGGTGTCCTGCCCGCGGGTTCACCAGCGGCTTGAGTCCGTGTGGCTCGTGCTCCTTCAACGCGGTGGCAAGCAGCGGTATCGCGCTGTCCACGTCGCCGAGCCCGAGGTAAATCCAGGCGGCGATCCCGGGTCGCGGGCCATCGGGACGCTCGCTGACCTCCTTCAACGCCGCGACCGCCGTCGCGGTGTCGCCGGCGAGCGCGGCTGCGTGCGCATGCAGCGCCACCATGAGCGGAAGCCGCCGGCTTTTCTCTACCGCCTTGCCATACCACGCCAGCGCCTCATCGAGGTCACCCTCGACGAGGTAAGCGCCTCCGAGGGTGAAAAGGCAGGGCAGGTAATCCGGTGCCAGCTCGAGTCCCTGATACGCAAATCGTTTGGCCCGATCGGGCTCGTCACTCATGAGAGCCGCGCGCCCCACGGTACCGGCGACCAGCGGTGACAGCGGATCGAGTGCGAGTGCTATGGCGGCTTCAGCGTGTGATTGCTCCCTCGTGCGATGGAGCGAAAGCCATTGACAGTATGTCGCGTGCGATGATGCCGTTCGGGGGCCGAGCTCTACCGCACGCTGAAAGGCACGCTCGGCCAGGTCTTCGTTTTGCCCGAACATGAACTCGAACAGTCCGCGCGAGTAGTGGGCGTCTGGAAGCTGCGGGTCGATGCTGATAGCTCGTTCGGCTGCAACACGCCCTCGCTCGAAGGCAACCCGTGGCGGAATTGCTCCGTAGTATGCCAGGAACGAGAAGCCGTCGGACAGTCCTGCCCACGCCTGCGCATACGATGGGTCGAGCTTGACCGCTTCCTGGAAAGATTCCATCGCTTTGTCGAGGACGCGCTGGTTCCAGAAGTACCGGCCGCGCAGGACAGCCTGATACGCGGCCAGATCGTCCGTGCCTCGGCGGACGCCGGTGATCTTCTCGCCCTGCGACGTCGTGAGCCGCACCGAGAGCGCGTCGGCGATCGTAGTCGCAAGCTCGTCCTGTAGCGCGAAGACGTCGTCGAGGTCGCGGTCGAAGCGGTCCGACCAGATCGGCTGCTGAGTGGCGACATCGACGAGCTGCGCCGCGACGCGGACCCTGGTGCCGAAGTGGCGGACGCTCCCCTCGAGGACGTACTGCACGTTGAGCGTTTTGCCAATCTCCCCGATCGTCGCGTCGCGCCCCTGAAAGGCGAAAGACGACGTCCGCGATGCGACGCGCACGCCCGGCAGCCGCGCGAGCGTGCTGATCAGCTCCTCCGTCATGCCGTCGGAGAAATAGTCGAGCTCGGCCTTGTTGCCGACGTTGGTGAGCGGCAGGACCGCGACCGAGGGGATGCCCTGCGTCATCGGGACGGTCGCTCCCGATCCCTGCTTTCCAGACTGACTCGACGCGTCGTACGGCGTCGTGGCGATCGCCTGGCGCGCCTGCCGGAGTGCCGCCACGAAGTCCGCAGCGGTAGCGAAGCGCTCCTCCGGCTCCTTCTTCAGAGCCTGTTCCACGGCCCTCGCTACGAACTCCGGCACGTCGTCCCGGAGCGATGTCAGCGCTCGCGGCGCCTCGGTGAACAGCTTCTTCATGATCGAGACCGAGGTGCCGCCGCCGAACGGAGGCTCGCCCGCGAGCATCTCGAACAGCACCGCGCCCAACGCGTAAATGTCGGTTCGCGCATCGGTCGCAGGGTCGGCCGCGGCCTGCTCCGGGCTCATGTACGACGGCGTGCCGATGGACATGCCGGTTCCCGTCATCCCCTTTCCCCCTGCCGACTCGACCACGCGAGCTATCCCGAAGTCCGCGACGATCGGGACGCCGTTAGACAGCAGGATGTTCTCGGGTTTGATGTCCCTGTGAATCACGCCGCGCCTGTGCG
>JANLGX010000355.1 GCA_024654005.1 Gemmatimonadaceae bacterium
CTCCTCCCCGTACTACCCGGGCGTTAAGCCGATGCGACGCATCCGGGCACGGGCACGCTGGAACCTCGTCGACTACAACCTGTTCCTCGGGTTTGTCGAGGAGTGGCCGCAGGAGTGGCCGGAGGCGGGCAAGGGCGCCCGCGTAAGAATCTCAGCGGTCGACGCATTCAAGGTCCTCAACCTGTACCAGCTTTCCGCCGGCTACGCGTCGCACCTGACCGGAACCCGGATGGGTACCGTGTTGACCGCGGCGGGAATCGGGACGGCCGAACGGTCCCTCGACGCCGGCCAGTCCACCCTTGCCGAGTCCGGCGCGTTGACCAGCTCGGCGTTGCAGCATTTGCAGGATGTCGCGGAAACCGAGAACGGCCTGTTTTTCGTCGACCCCGGCGGCACCGTTGTTTTCCAAGACCGCCACCACCGCATCCTGAATGAGTCCTCGGCCTCCGGGACGATCGGCGATGCAGCCACGGAAATCAGGTACGGGGATGTCGCCACCGTTTACGGCGACTCGCAGATTTGGAATCAGGCGGTCATCACCCCGTCGGGCGGCACCGCAGACACGATCACCGACGCGGCTTCAACCGCCTCGTACTGGACACGAACGTTGGAGCGGTCGCTGCTCATCTCGTCGCAGACTGAGGGACGGTCGGCCGGCCAGTATCTCATCTCGCGGTTCAAAGACCCCTACCTGCACATTCCGACCGTCACGCTGGTTGGCGCGAGGGATACGACGCAGTGGCCGACAATCCTCGGCCTGGATATCAGCAACCGGGTTTTGTTCCGGTTCCGGCCGCCCTCGGGAGGTACGGTCGCGGAGGATGAGCACGTGGAGGCGATCGCCCACCGCATCACCGGCGATTGGCGGGTCGGCCTGAACCTTTCCGCAGCGGACGCGCAGGGATACTGGGTGATGGGCGACGCCGCGAACAGCCTGGTTGGCGTGACGACACGGCCCACCTACTAGGGAGGCGCGATGGCTTGGCCTACCGATGAGATCGTAACCGGCGAGCTGGTATCCGCGGCACAGTTCAACCGGCTGGAGGCGCTGCTCGCGTCGGACACTTTGGACGCTACGGCCGCCGAAATCGAGATAGCCTCCATCCCCGCCCATTGGACGAACCTGCGGCTAACTGTGCGGGCACGCTGCAACGACCCAAACTCGTCCCAGACGTTGCGGGTCAGGCTGAACGGGTCGACCGCCTCATACGATTCGCACTGGATTACGCAGCAGACGACCGTCGTTTCGGGCAACAGCTCCGCAGACGCCACCTACCTCACGGCCGGTGAGCTTCCCGGCGACGGCGCCGGGACCGGCCTGTTCTCGCAGGCGGATATCCTCATCGCGGGCTATGCGGGCACGACTCGACATAAGACGATGACCGGGCAGGCGTTCGCGAACTGGGGCACAGCGGCCGGAAGCGCTATCCAATATCTCGTGGCGGGCGACTGGCGTGTCACGGACGCGGTAACGTCGATCACGATTAGTCCGTCGGCGGGGTCGCTCGTTACCGGCACCGAAGTCGCTTTGTACGGGGGAGGTGCGATCTGATGAGTGTTCGGCGCAGGATCAGCGTTCCGGCGCAATTGGCCCGGCAGCTTTTTGACGAGGCGGACCGGCTCGATAAGGTGGAGACGACGCAGGCTGCGCTTTCGGCGGCGGCGACCCGGAACGCGGCCCGCAACATGCTCGCGAAGTACGGGCTCGACCCGGACGTCCCGGCCGCCGAATACGTGGAGTTGACGGCCGAAGAGGACGCCGCGCGCGCGGCCGGCGAAACTCGCCTGCGAACAGCCACCCGCTAGACGGCCACCGCGTCGATCCACGGTTCGCCCGCGACGGTCGGCTCGACCCTCGTGACGATCGCCTGCCACGTCACCGTGTCGGGCCGGATCACGTCGCCCGGCCTGGGCCGCGCGTCGGCCGTGTACCAGTAGACGCCGTCCCGGCCGGATACAAACGCCAACGGAAGGCAACTGCCAATGCGACCCGACGACCTGAATCCGCATGGCGGACGGTAACGGCTCCCACGTCTCCCGCGCCGAGCTCGCCGCCCACATCCAGCGGATCGACGAGAACATGGCCGGGCTGCGGGCGGACTTCACAGCGTTGCGCGCCGACCTCAAAGCCCCGACCCGGTGGCTCGGCGCACGACTCACCGGCGTCGTCGACCGGGCGTTGCCGCTCGCGTTGGTCGCCGCCGTCACCTACCTGATCACGCAAGCCGCCTAGAAGGAGGCCGCTTATGGCGATTGTTCCTCGCTCCAAGTGGGGCGCTAAGCCCGCCCGCAGCCGGACGGCCCGCGACCCGAAGGCGCTGAAGGGCGTCGTCGTCCACTGGTTCGGGTCGCCGCGCGGCGCGAAGGTGCATGACGGCTGCCCGGGGATCCTCCGGTCTGTCCAGTCGGCCCACATGCGCGGCGAGTACACCGACATTGCGTACAACCATGCGGTGTGCCCGCACGGCACCGTCTACGAACTCCGAGGCTTCGGCGTGCAGTCGGGCGCGAACGGGACTAGAAGGGCGAACCGGGAGTATGCGGCTGTCGTGGTGATGATCGGCCGCGGCGACCCGTTCACCGCGCGGGCGAGAACGTCCTTGCGGCGGACGATTGCGGATTGGCGGCGGCATGGGGCGGGCCGGATGGTTGTGCCGCACGGGGCGATCACCGGGTCGGAGTGTCCCGGCGAGGAGATACGCGCGTGGCTGGACGCACGCTTGTACGACCAGCCGAAGCCGAAGAAGCCGAAGCCCGGGCCGGTGCGGGTTGACGTGGACGGCCCCGCAATCCTGACCAACCAGTCGACGGAGAACCCGGCGTTGTGGAAGCGGCTCAGGCTGTGGGCGAAAGCCCGCAAACCATTCACCGTCAAGCCGCGCGACTAAGACGTAGTCGGCGCCTGGCCCGGTGGCTCGGGTTGTAAGACGTCGGCCAAGCGGACACCCTGCCGCCTCGCCGGAGCGGGTGACGAAAGCCGCCTGAAACGCCCTACGGCACGCGAGCGCCCGGACTAGCCACCGGGTCGGCCGCCAGGGCTTAACTACCACGAGGGAGCTTGGAATGACGAATGCCACGAAGGCTCAGGTTGTCGTGCTCGTGAACGCGCTGCTCGTGCTGGTCACTTCGTTCGGCGTCGACCTCGCGGACGGCCAGCGGGCCGCCGTCGAGGGCGCGGTGAACGCGGCTCTCGCCTTGTGGGTCGGCCTGACCTACAAGAACAGCTCGAAGCGGGTAGACGGGTGATGGGCGGTGTACGGCGGGATACCCCAGTACACGTGTCCGCGCTGCCGGCTGCGGACTACGTACGCTGACGGCGAACTCTGCCCGTCGTGTCTACAGCGAGAGACGGCCACCGGGGTTACCCAGTTGTGCGCGTACCTGGCGAAGTGGGCCGATTTCGAACGGGAGTACGGGCCGAACAACGGTAAGGAGCGGTCACGGTCGCTCCCATGACACGCGCGTTCTGGCCTGCCTGCGCGTTAACGGTCGGGGTGTGGGAGGCGTGCGCTTTGCTGCATCCGCGGGTGCCGTTGGTGACGACGACGGTCAGGGCAGCCCACGCCCGGTGGCCGCGGCGTACCGAGTGCGTGGTCGGCGGCTGGCTGGCCGCGCTCGGCGTACATCTGCTGCGCGACTGATGGACTGCCCGTGCCATGGTGAGCCCGCATATTGGGCTAAGGATCAGCGGAAGAAACGGGGCGGCTGGTGGGAGTGCGCCGTTAAACGCCGCGCCCGGGAACGGGCCATTTCCGACCGTAGACGCGAAAGGAAACTCGCGCAGCAGCGCGCCGCGTACTACGCCGGCGCCTGGATTGTCGGGCGACGCTACAGGCTTGCACGTCAGCGTGAACAAATTCTTGAACGGCTTGCGCAACTCGACCGGGAGGCGAACAAGCTTTGCTGAGTCGCGACACACGCAACGAGAAGAAACTGAAAGCGATCCGCCGTGCCGAGTTCCGGTTGAAGCAGCGGCTCGAATACATCGACTGGGAAGAGGATGACCTGCTCCCGGAGGTGACCGCGTTTAAGGCGAAGGCGCAGCTGCCGGAGCTGCCGAACGAGACGATCGTTGACGTGACGTTTGAGGCGGTCCCGGATGATCCGGGTAACGATCAGGCATAGGCCGGCGCGGGAGTTGTGCGTCGATCTGGAGTCGCGTCCAAGTGCTTTCTGGTGGGGGGATAAGACGACGGCGGAGATCACGGCGTTCGGCTGGAAGTGGGCGGACGAGAAACGCGTGGGGACGATGCTGTTGCAGCCGGACGGGTCGTTCCTAAAGGATGACGGGTTATCTTTGGCTTGCGACGATGCTTACCAAAGGTTCGTTGGCGAACTTTCGGCCGCCTGGCTTGTGTACGGGCATAACATACGCAAGTTCGACTTGCCTCTGCTCAATGCGGGGTTGATGCGTCGTGAGCTGCCGGTGTTGCCGCGCCTGTTGACGTGCGACACGCTCCGCGACTATCCGAAGCGTAAGGACATGTCGGCGTCGCTGGAGAACCTCGCGAAAAACCATGGGCTGCCGGGCGGGAAGAAGCATATGGGGACGGCGGATTGGGAGCGGGCGAACCGTTTGACGGCGGACGGGATGGCTGAGACGCGGAAGCGTGTCGTGTCGGACGTGCTGCTTCAAGAGCGGTTGAGGGCGCGCGCGGGCGAGCGGGGCTATCTGAGCGAACCGAAGGTGTGGGAGCCGTGATGGATTGCCCCTGTGATCTCTGTGGTTCTCCCGCCGGGCTCGCCGAGCTCGAGGGGCGTCCGGATCGGGAGCCTTCGATTCTCGACGAGGCGCAGCGGATTGTGGACGGGCCGCGCCGTAGCACGTACGGCACCCCGGCCGACAATCATGGGCGTACCGCCGTGCTGTGGTCGGCGTACCTGCACGCGCGGGGCCGTCCGGCCGCCTTGTCGGCCGAGGATGTGTGCTGGCTGAATGTGTTGCAGAAGCTTGCGAGGGAGCTTCACGGGCCGAATCGTGACTCCCTGGTTGACGTGGTAGGCTACGTGCTGAACGTGGATGAGCTTCGCCGCGGCTGACTGATTCGAACTGATTGCGGTGGCACTCTGCGCCCGTCCCTTCGGGGGCGGGCGCCCTTTCGTCGTTCTACCCTCCGGACGGGGGATGGCGGCCTTGACCTTGTTAGCTAGGCTCGGTGTGTTTTCGTCACGCAACGAATAGGGGCCGCCCCCGTGGAACATGACCATGCTCTGCTTACTGCGCTCGCCGACGAGTGGGAGGGGCGTCTCGACGTGCTCAGCGCTCGGCTTCTCGCTCTCGAGGACGCTCTACGAGCGAGGCTAGACGGTCGACTGTCTGTTCGATCTCGGACAGGCGATGCTCTAGCCGCTGGACCCGGCCGCGCCCGACTCGCTCGCCGGCCGGGCGGGTAAGACTCTCGACGGGGACGTCGAGCCTGGCCGAGAGCTGGAGCGCAGTCTCTTCGTCTGGGATCGTGTCGTCGAGGTAGCGGTAGATGGCTCGGCGGATCCGTTCGACCTCTTTGTGGTCGGCTCGCGGTCCGGCTAGGTCGCGGGCGAGGCCGCGCAAGGTGTAGCCCTTCGCCGCCATTGCGGCGCGGAGCGTCTCGTCAACCGTCGGTTCGTCTGTGGTCGTGGGCACCGCGCACACGGTAACGCACATGTGCAGGCGACCGTAAGGTGCGGATTACTTGACACCTGTGCGCCCATGTGCTTTGATGCGCACATGGGACGTACCGTGACCGCGCCGACGCCCTTCGCTCAGTGGCTGCGGGGACAACTCGACGAGCGCGACTGGGGCGTCAGGACGCTCGCACGGCGGATGAACCCGGAGGAGCCGGAGATCGCGCGTCGCGCGCTGAACCGGTATCTCGCCGGTGGGTTTCCGACGCAGGCGTACCGGGTCGCGATAGCTGGGGCGCTCGGGATCGACGAGCGGGAGGTTCCCGGCTCCGGGGAGGGCGTCCCGTCGGATCCCTTTCGTGGCGGTGGCGGACATGACGGTCGCCGAGGTGCTGCACGCGTTGGCCGTGTTG
>JANLGX010000356.1 GCA_024654005.1 Gemmatimonadaceae bacterium
CCATTGAATCGGGAGTTCCGCTTCCGCTGGCGAGCGTTAGAAATCGGCGCAGCCTGGTGGCACTGGGGAATCTCGCCGACTTCGTCGTCACCTGCGCAACGCATCCGGCCGCGAGGGGTGAGGTTTTCTTCGTCAGCGATGACGAGGATGTCTCGACTCCCGAACTCATTCGCCGCCTCGCGCGGGCCATGGGACGGCCGGCCAGGCTCTGGCCGGTGCCGCCGGCGCTGCTGAACGGCGCGGCGTCAGCGCTCGGCAAACGCGACTTCGCGCAACCACTGCTTAAATCACTCCGCATCGACATCTCGAAAGCGCGGAGGACCCTCGGCTGGGCTCCGCCCCTCGGCCTCGATCAGGGCTTGGGGCTTGCCGTTTCTGGCGAGCAATGAAGCCGATGCCAGCCGCGCTGCCGATGGCCGCCGGGGTTTGCGCTCTCCCTTTGAGCTATTTGCTTGTGGGGGTTATTCGGGATTTCGCGTCGTACCTGTCGCTGCTGGATTTTCCAAATCCAAGAAGCTCGCACGCGGTTCCAACGCCAAGACGCGGCGGCGCAGGCGCTGCTGTTGCCGCGCTCTCGATTCTCGTCGGTGCCACGGTTCTCTTCGCGAGCGATTGGCGACTACTTCTTGCACTTCTCGGCGTCGCCGTCACCACCCCTCGTCGCGCTCTGGATCCGAGACGATACACGCATTGGGGCAAACCGGGCATCCGTGCCCAGCTTCTCGACATCCGAACCCGCCGGTTAGTTGCGGATTTTCACGTCGAAGGCGACGGCCGGGCGATGCACGTGCTGAACGCCGTGTCTCCGGCATTCACTTCGTCGATCCCTTGCGCGTCCTATGTCATCGACCGGATCCAGGCAGAAGTGAAATAATCGTCGCGCCGGCCCGAGATGCTACCCCTAGAGTTTGTAGTCCGCCGGACTCTCTCTCGCGCCCCTATTGGGGTGGCCGGTCAGGTACTACATTTTTTCGCGAATTCGGATTGCTCCCGGCGCGCGCGAGGTCCTCACTTGTTCGGAGCCGCCGGACTGAGCAGCATTTCGACCTTTCAGTGATAACATATGCCATTGTTGGTAGTGGTAGCACATCCAGACGACGAAGTGCTTGGGTGTGGAGGGATGGGGTTTGTCTTGGCGGAGCGCGGAACAGCTGTCACGGCCTGCATTCTTTCCGGGAGTGCGGGCGCTCGCACGAACAGGCCAGAGATTCCGCAGCTCCGGGCGAACACGCTGGCGGCGAGCGGGTCTCTCGGATTTTGTGAGCCCATACTTGGCGACTTCCCGAATCTGGAGTTCAACGGGGTGGCGCATCGCGAGCTCGTGAAGTTCATCGAGGATACGATCACCGCCACCGGTGCTACGGACATTCTCACCCATCATCCCGGCGACCTGAACAACGATCACCTCCAGACCTCACGCGCATGCTCGGCGGCAGCGCGACTCTTTCAGCGCCGGCCGGGCGTCCCGCGGCTGAGATCGCTTCGCTTCATGGAAGTCCTGTCGTCCACCGATTGGGCGTTTCCGGGTGGCGGACCCGCGTTCTCACCCGACACGTTTTTCGAAATCGAAGCTCGTGGCCTGGTGAAGAAAGTGGCCGCACTCCGCTTATATGAAGGGGTGATGCGGGACTACCCTCACCCTCGCAGCGAGGAGGGCATTCG
>JANLGX010000359.1 GCA_024654005.1 Gemmatimonadaceae bacterium
CGCAAGTACGCTTCCCGCACCATGGGGGCGCTCGGGTATTTCCGGATGACGTCCTTGAAGTAGATGATGGCGGAGTCGTACGCTCCGCGCTTCATGTAGTGGTATCCGGTGTCGTAATCCTTGGTCGCGAACATCTGCTCGAGCCTGGCGACTCCCGCCTGCGCCTCGGCCGCGAGCGGTGAGCTCGGATACACCGCGAGCAGCGTCTGATAGAGCTGCAGGGCGGATTGTCCGTACTCGGGATCGAGCCCCGGGCTTCGCCAGAGACGCTGGTAGGCGCGCGCGCCGGCGAGGAGCGCGTCGTCGGCCAAGGTGTCGTCGGGAAAGTTCGCGCTCAGCCGCGAGAACGTTTGCGCGGCGATGAGATGGTCGCGGAGCTTCACCTGCGACTGGCCCAGGTAGTAATACGCCAGCGGAAGGCGGGCATCCCGCGGTGGCAGGTCGGTCGTCAGCTTCTCGAACCCGCGGACCGCGTTGCCCCAGCGCTGCTGCTCGAACTGCCGCAGCGAGGCCGCATACAGCTCGTCGGTCGAGGTGAAGCGCGCGGGGTCGAAGCCGGGCGACCGCCGACACGCGCTCGCCGCCGAGAGCAGGCCGAGAGCCAGCAGCACCGTGGCGGCGCCCCGGGCGGACGCCGCGAATGTGGAGCCAAAGAATCGCATGTAGTCTCTTTTTACCCTGTCAGTGCCGCAACGTTCGCAGTCGGCTTCCGCCCTATCGAATGATAGACAATGCCGAGCGACTCCATCTTTTCCGGGTCGTACAGATTGCGCCCGTCGATCACCACCGGCCGCTTGAGCAGGCTCTTCACGCGCGCGAAGTCCGGGTGCCGGTACTCGTTCCAATCCGTCACCACGACGAGGGCGTCCGCGCCGGGCAGCGCGTCGTAATTCGTCTCGGCGTACTCGATCCGGTCGCCGAGGATCCGGCGGGCTTCCTGCATCGCGACGGGGTCGTGGGCGCACACGGTCGCGCCGCCGGCGAGCGCGTCCTCGATCAGCACGAGCGACGGAGCCTCGCGCATGTCGTCGGTCTGCGGCTTGAACGCGAGCCCCCAGACCGCGATCCGCGCCCCGTCGAGCGAGTCACCCAGCGCCGCGCGCAGCTTCTCGCCGAGCCTGTGCTTCTGCCGCTCGTTGGTCGCCTCTACGCCTTCCAGCACGTACAGCGGAACGCCGAGCGCCCTGCCCGTCTTCACCAGCGCCTTCACGTCCTTGGGGAAGCAGGAGCCGCCGTAGCCCGGACCCGGGAAAAGGAAAGACGGTCCGATGCGCGAGTCGCTGCCGAGCCCGTGGCGCACGAGATCCACGTTGGCGCCGACCTTCTCGCAGATGGTGGCGATGTCGTTCATGAACGAGATGCGGGTCGCGAGCATGCCGTTCGCCGCGTACTTGGTCATCTCCGCGGACGGGATGTCCATGAAGATCACCGGCTTGCCGGTGCGCACGAAGGGCGCGTACAGCTCGCCCATCACCGTCCTGGCGTACTCGGATTCGACGCCGATCACGACGCGATCCGGCTTCATGAAGTCCTCGATCGCCGCGCCTTCCTTGAGGAACTCCGGATTGCTGCACATGTGGAACGGGATCCGGCTGTGCTCGGCGACGTGCGCCGCGACTTTCGCGGCGGTTCCGACCGGTACAGTGGACTTGGTGACGATCACCAGCTCCTTCGTCATGTGCTGGCCGATCGTGTCGGCGACCGCGAGCACGTGCTGGAGGTCGGCCGAGCCGTCCTCTCCCTGCGGCGTACCGACGGCGATGAACACGACGTCCGCGGCGGCGATCGCGGCGGGGACGTCGCTCGTAAAGGTGAGCCGCCCGTCCGCCTGGTTGCGCTCGATCAGCTCCTCGAGCCCGGGCTCGTGGATGGGCAGCACGTTGCGCTTGAGGCCGGCGATCTTCTCTTCGCTGACGTCGGCGCAGGTCACGTCGTTGCCGGTCTCCGCGAGACAGGCGCCGACGACGAGCCCTACGTAACCACTTCCGATTACGGAGATATTCATTGCGGTGCTTGAATCAGCTGTTGACGAATGAAGGCGTGGACGAAAGGGAGATAATGCGTCCCTTCGCCGAGTTGAGCCGGGCCGTCACGTTGCGTGTGTCCACGATGACCGACGCGAGGTCGAGCACGCGCTGGTAATCCACCGAGCTGTGATCGGTGATGATGACCACCGCGTCCGCGCGCTCGAGCTCCGCATCGGTGAGCTCCACGCCCATGCGCACGTGCCCGTCCTCGCGGATCACGGGCACGTACGGATCGTGATACACCACGTCCGCCCCGTCGAGCTCGAGCAGACGGATGACGTCCAGCGCGGGACTCTCGCGGATGTCGTCGATGTCGCGCTTGTAGGCGACTCCGAGGACCAGCACGCGGCTGCCGTTGACGGACTTTCGGTCGTCGTTGAGCGCGCGCGAGACCTTCTCCGCGACCATCGCCGGCATCTCGCTGTTTATCTCGCTGGCGAGATCGATGAAGCGGGTCTTGTAGTTG
>JANLGX010000363.1 GCA_024654005.1 Gemmatimonadaceae bacterium
AGAACATCCGTTCTGATAATCTGAAGGAGAAAGGCGGGACCTTATGAGTACCGAAGACGAACAGAAGGCCAATTCAGCGGCCAATCCTGACGGAGCGGCAGCCGGAGCGGGCTCTGCGAGCGCAGAGGACCAGAAGGGCCAGGAGGGGGCCGACCAACAGAAGGCGCCGGAAACGGTGTCTCGGGAGGCCTACTCGGCACTGCAGAGCAAGGCGGACAAGGCTACGGCCGACGCCCGCCGAGCGCGTGAAGAGGCGGACAGGGCCGTCGAGGCCGCTGAGAGGGCGAAGAGGGAGGCCGTGCTGGCCGCGCTCAAGCCCGAAGAGCGGGATGCGGCGATCCGGAACTTCGACCTCGAGGCGCGGGAACGGCGTCTGCAGACCGCGGAGCGCGAGCAGGACGAGCTCGCGAAGACGTTGACGGTGAAGACCCTTGCGATGGATAACGGGCTCACGCCCGTCCAACGCACAGAGTTGGAAGCCATCGACGACGTCAACGAGATGCGGGCACGGGCTGCGGAGATGAAGTCCGAGCGCCTGCAGGCCGAGCTGGATGCCGCGAAGAACGGCAAGCCAGCTGTGAAAGTCGGCGAGGAGCAGAAGTCTGCTCCCAAGGGCATGCGCGGTGACCCGGCGGGTTCGGGACAGGGAGGCGCCGCCGGCGCCTACGACGCCTCGAAGTTCAAGGGCACCGGAGACATTGCCGGCGCGATGCGCGCGAAGCGCGAGGCCGGCGAGGTGGTCTACGAGAAGATTCCAACGGGGAGGCGGTAAGCCCCCCAGACTCCGTAACCGTTCCGGAGGGCTTGGACGGTACAAGGAATGAAGTGATTGACAAGATCGTGCGCTTCATGCGCGCGGAAGGTTTCAGCCAAGACACCCTGGACGCCCTCGTCGAGCTGAACAGGCTCGGCATTCCCATGATCGCCGGTGGTTCGGGTACGACTACGTCCCCGCGCTCGACCGGCATCGACATGGACGAGACGACCAACCTCGAGTTCGACATCCGTGTCCGCTACATCGACGACAACTTCGACAACCTGTCGGACTACGACGTCTTCGTGCAGAAGCGGATCGGCGGCGACAAGTTCGAGGTCCGCAACGTCAAGCACGAGTGGGGCGAGGAAGACCTGTGGGCTCGCCGGTTCCTCGCCAATGAGGCGATGGACACGACCGAAACCGGCCTCGACGTGCCGACCGGCACCGCGCACCGTTACCCGAAGGGCACGCTGCTCAAGACGGTCAACAGTTCGGGCCAGGTCGAGATCATGCTGGTCACGGCTGCGGCCTCCGCAGACTCGCTGACCGTCGTTCGTGCCGCGGCGGGCACCGCCACCGGAGACGCCGTCACGGGCTACTCCCACGACAACGCGCAGGAGTACCTGGTGATCGGTAACACGATCGCCGAGGGCGCGGCTCGCGTGCTCCGCGGTACGCCGGTCGCCGCGACGAAGTACAACTACTGCCAGATCTCGCGTCAGGCAGTGGGTGTGACGTTCCGCCAGAACGACGCGGACGTCTACGGTCGCACGGGCTCGGACCTCGACGCCCAGATCGCCAACGTCTACAAGCAGCTGAGCGTCGGCCTCGACGAGAACATCCTCGAGGGCGCGCGGCACCCCGGCACGGTCGCGGGTGACCCCGGCACGTTCGGCGGCGTGGACTGGTTCTTCAACACGTCGAACGACGCGGCCGCGAACGTCACGGACCTCAACTCCGCGGCGATCACGGAGAAGACGTTCCACGACCTGTTCCAGACCATCTTCTACAAGGTGGGCAACAACATGG
>JANLGX010000372.1 GCA_024654005.1 Gemmatimonadaceae bacterium
CGACGATCGCGAAGCCGAGGGCCTGGAGCAGCCAGTCGAGGGCGGGTCTCACAGCCCGCTCCGGCGCTGCCACAGCACGTCGGCGCTGATGCCCCGCACGCTGGCCATGCGCTTCATCGCGTCGGCCCGGACGGGCAGGTAGGGGTTGGTGATCGGCGCGCCGGTCTTCGGGTGCGCCACCACGGTCCCGTTGGCGCGGATGTTCTCGTCGGCGGTGACGTACTCCGTCCACGCGGTCGCGTAGGTCACGGCGTCGGCCATCGAGATCCGGGGGTTGGCCGCGCGCAGCACGCGCACGGCCTCTTGGATCGCTTGGTCGGGGGTCGGCTGACTGGCCGGTGTCATTTCGCCCATGTTTTGAGCCCCTGGAAAAGCGCGAGTTGGGACGCCTCGAAGGCGTCGTTGAGCTTGCAGGCCTTCACCACGTCGGCATTCGGCGCGGACATTGGCAGGATCGGGATCTCGGCCTGGATCTCGCGGACGAGGTCGAAGTCCGGTCCGCCCTCGGTCACGTCGAGCTGCTCGAAGCGCGGGTTGAAGTTCAGGTTCATCGACCCGCGGAGCAGCACCCGAAGCCCGCGCCCTTCGACCATCGCGATCTTGGCGTGGTTGCGGACGTGGCGGACCGACGCCTGCCCGAAGCGGTCGATCCAGGCCTGGATGAGCGCGTGGTTCTTCTGGCGGGCGCCGCTGTCGATGAGCAGCTCCGCGCTGGCGATGTCGGCCGAGAGGAGCGAGGTGAAGGCCTGGATCTCGTAGTCGGCGATCGTCCACGTCCAGAGGGAGACACACGCCGGCGCGCAGGCCGTGATGACGTGCTGCACCGCGTCGATCATCGAAAACTGCCCGCGTGTGATGGCGAAAACGCTCATCCCGGCGTGCACCGGGCCGATCGCGTCGGCGGCGGTGCGGAAGCTCTCGACGGCGCGGGTGCGCCGCGAGCTCGTGGCGCTGAGGTGGCCGGTCATCGGACACCCCGCGGCACCTGGCTGGCGTAGGCGATACGGCCGACGTCCCGCACGAGGGTGTCGGCGGTCTGCCACGCGCGGTAGAGCGCGGCGCTCTCGTCGGTGACCTGCGCGTCCGCGAGCGGCAGGACGGCGCGGTGCCAGGCGTCGCGGAGTTCGGTCGCGAGTTGCTCGGCGCGGGTCTGGATGTCGTTGGCCATGTCGTGCTCCTGCGGTGGAAGGTGGGCCGGGGTCGGGACAACCGACCCGGCCCCGGCCTGGGGCGGCGGCTACTCGGAGAGCGCCGCCATCACGGCGTCCAGCGCCTCCGTGTGGAAGCGCTCGACGGTCTCGTCGTCGAGGGTCAGGCCCTGCGCGCGGGCCTCCGCCTCGCACCCGCCGAGCCACTCGTCGACGTTCGCGCGCGGGCCGGCGAGCTCGAACTCGGCGATGAGGGTCTCGGCGTCGCGGTCGCCGAGGATGGCGATCCAGGGGTCGGTGTTCGGGGTGCGTGCCATGGTGTCTCTCCTCGGAGGCGGGTTGAAGGGCCTCTCACCGCCGCAACCCCGTGCCTTACGGCTACGGGGTGGGTGGGCGAGTGGGGGCGGCTACTCGGCGAAGGGGGCGTCCTCGTCGATGCGGAC
>JANLGX010000219.1 GCA_024654005.1 Gemmatimonadaceae bacterium
AATTCGATTACTCGCCCTTCAATAAGATGCTGCTGCTCGCCGCATCTGGCACCGCGGTCCGTCTGATCGTGGAGCGGCCGAGATGACGCACGCTCCCGCGCTCGCGATGGCTCCCGCCGGACACGCTCCAGTGCCGCACGTCCCGGTCTTCACCGGCGAGGCGCGCCGGCAGCTCGACGAGCTGCTCACGCGGTATCCGACGAAGATGGCGGCGCTCCTGCCCGCGCTCTGGATCGTGCAGGAGTCGCGCGGCTGGGTCAGCGACGGCTCCATGGCGGAAGTCGCGGAACTGCTGGACCTGACGCCCGCGTACGTGAAGGGCGTGGTGACGTTCTACTACATGTATCACCAGCACCCGGTCGGTAAGTACTTCATCCAGGTGTGCACGACGTCGCCGTGCGGCATCTCCGGGGCCGAGGACGTGGTCAAGTCGCTGCTCAAGCACACCAGGTGCGGCGAGCTGGGCACGACGTCGCCAGACGGGAAGTTCACCGTGATCGAAGTGGAATGCCTGGGCGCGTGCGGCTTCGCCACGCCGATCATGGTGAACTCCGAGTTCATCGAGTCGGTAACTGCCGACAACGTGCCCGAAATCCTGGAGCGATTTGAGTAATGGGCTTTCCGCACAAGTCGCACGAGCGCGAAACCGTCGTGCTCTCGCAGCACTTCGGCAACGCCGAGGCGCGCTCGCTCGACGGCTGGAAGAAGCTGGGCGGGTACAAGGCGCTGGAGAAGGCGCTCGGCATGCAGCCGGCGGAGATCGTCGAGGTGGTGAAGGCTTCCGGACTGCGCGGCCGCGGCGGCGCGGGATATCCCACGGGCCTGAAGTGGTCGTTCATGAAGCCCGGCGACGGCAAGCCCCACTACCTGTGCTGCAACGCCGACGAGTCGGAGCCGGGGACGTTCAAGGACCGCGAGATCATGCGCTGGACGCCGCACGCGCTCGTCGAGGCCTGCGCCATCGGAGCGTACGCGATCGGCGCGGAGACGGCGTACATCTACATCCGCGGCGAATTCACCGAGCCGCTGGCCGAGATGAGCCGCGCGGTGAAGGAAGCGTACGCCGCCGGCATCGTCGGGAAGAACGCGATGGGCACGGGCAAGTGCGTGGACGTGCACGTGCACAAGGGCGCGGGCGCGTACATCTGCGGCGAAGAGACCGCGCTGATGAACTCGCTCGAGGGCCGGCGCGGCAATCCCCGCATCAAACCGCCGTTTCCGGCGGTGTCGGGCCTGTTCGGCATGCCCACGACGATCAACAACGTCGAGACGCTGGTCGCGGTGAACCACATCCTCCTGCGCGGCGCCGATTGGTACAAGGGGATGTCGCTGTCCAACCCGAAGAGCACCGGTACCAAGCTGTTCTCGGTGTGCGGCAACATCGCGCGTCCCGGTAATTACGAAGTCCAGATGGGATTCCCGTTCAAGGATTTCCTGTACGACGTGTGCGGCGGCCCGCTCGAGGGACGGCAATTCAAGGCGGTGATTCCCGGCGGCGTGTCGGTCCCGATCCAGAACATGGAGGAAGCCGAAGCGACGCTCATGGACTACGAGGGCTTCGTCGAGCGCGGCTCGATGCTCGGCTCGGGCGGAGTGATCGTGATCGACGACGCGCAGAACATGGTGAAGGTGATCGCGCGGATCGCGCGCTTCTTCGCGCACGAGAGCTGCGCGCAGTGCACGCAGTGCCGGGAGGGGACGGCGTGGGCGACCCGCATCCTCGAGCGGATCGCCGACGGCCACGGCGCGACCGAGGATCTCGACACGCTGCTCGACATCTCCGAAGACATGACGGGGAAGACGATCTGCGTGCTGAGCGATTCGTGCGCGACTCCCATCGTCTCGGGGATCAAGAAGTTCCGGGAGGAGTTCGAGGTGTTGATCAAGCAGCGTCGGTTCCACGCGGTCGCGGCGGCGGTGGCCTGATGGCGGAACAGACGCAGGCGCCCGGGAAGACGGTAACGCTCACGATCGAGGGCCGGCAGGCGACGGTCCCCGAGGGAACGTCTATCCTCGAGGCGGCCAAGCAGGTC
>JANLGX010000383.1 GCA_024654005.1 Gemmatimonadaceae bacterium
TGATGATCCTCGACTTCGACGTCGGCAGCAGCTTCGTCCTGCGCGGCAACAGCATTAAGAACAACGGCCTGCTGTTCAAGCCGGTCATTCGTGCCGTCGCCACCGAGCTCACCGGCAGCCTGACCGGATCGGTTCGCAGCACGAGCGCCACCGGGCCCGCGGTCGTGGGCGCGACGGTGGACGTGCTCAAGGATGGAACGGCGTTGGCCGATACGGTTTCCGCCAACGTGGTCGCGAGCACCTCGACCGACGCCTCGGGGAATTACCGGTTCTCGTTCCTGCTGCCCGGCGCGTACGAGGTTCGGGCCACGCCTCCCGCGGGCAGCGGCTTCCAGCCGGCGCTGCTTCCGGACGGCGTGACGATCACCTCGGGCGCGACGGTCGCCGACAAGGTGATCGTGGTAGTTCCGTAACATTTTTCGGGCGTGAAAAATCCCCCGTCCTGGCTTATTCGGACGGGGGATTTTTTGCGTCCTCCAAGGGAGACACCAGTCTCGGGAAAAGGGTCGATCTTCCCCCGTTAAGCGCGTAGGCGCGGGCTTAAGTGCCGGCTGGAAGCAGCAATAGATGGCACGTCATGTGCCTTAATAAGAGGCATCACCGCGGAGCCATGAGGGCGACGGCGGCCAGTCAGCGGAGGTTGACACAATGAAGAAACTCAGAGCACTCGTACTCGTTCCGGCGGTTCTTTTCGCGGTGGCGTGCGGTCGTGACGATTCGACCGGAAGCGTCGATGCGGCGCTGGACAGCGACCTGCGCCTGGCGGGTGAAGCGTACGCGCCGGGCATGGACAGCATCTCGATGATGGAGCGGAACGCGGCGCTGGCACCCACGACGCCGACGCGCACCGCGACCGCGCCGAGGCGGACGACCACGGCGCCGCGACGCGCTTCGAGCTCGGGCAGCGGCACGTACCCGGCTCCGGTTCGCACCGAGACGCAAAGAAACACGGCCCGTGACGCCGCGATCGGCGCCACGGCTGGTGCGGTCATCGGCGCCACGACCAGCAGAGACAAGGTCAAGGGCGGGTTGATCGGAGCGGCCATCGGCGGAATCGCCGGTGCGGTGATCGGGCACAACGTCGACAAGAAGACGGTGCCGGTGAACCAGTAACGGCAGAACGGCAAGGTGGAAAGGCGGGTGCGGATCGCACCCGCCTTTTCTGTTTGAGCACAGAAAGAGAACAGACAAGCCGCCCGCTTCACGCTGATAGCTGTCCGCTTGTCAGCTGAGATCATGTTGACTTGCCGGGCAGATTTCACGGCAGATTGATGGTTGCGAGATGAAAGTGATCCACTGCCTAACGACGCCAAGGCGCAGACTCCATGGGTGAGCGACTACAAGAGACTGCGGGTTTGGAGAAAGGCGCACTCTCTGGCGATCAATGCGCACCGCGTGGCGAGCCGGATTCACGGGCCGCAGTATGGGAGCTTCCGAAGTCAGATCATCCGCGCGGCCATGTCGGTGCCGACGAGCGATCATCGTTCGCTCTCCAGCCAGGTCGAGGAAGTACGCATGATGCTCCACGGTCTTGTGCGAAAGCTCGAGAGCACCGGGAAATTGGCAGGTCAGCCACGACGAACGGTCAACAGGTCGTAGGCTGGACGGCGGACAGCTACCAGCGGGTAGCGGGCAGCTTATCAGTTTTCTTTCAGTAATACCTTCTGCCCATTTTCTTCCGCAAACCTTCAATTTCGCCCGGCCACCGTACAACTTTCCCGCCCTACCTTCGGACCCGCATCAATGGATCGTTCGCGCGGCCCGCGGACAACTGACATACTGACCAAGCTTCCCGGGTTCGCGAGTCTGTTCGTGAGCGCTTTGGGAACGGTCGTGCTCCTCGGGTGGTCGCTCGGCATCCCCGAGCTGACACGGATGCTTCCCGGCTTCGCTCCGGCGCGGCTGCTTGCGGGCGCGGCCATGGTGCTCTCGGGAGCCGCGCTATGGCTCGTGCGGGACGCGGACGCGGGAACTTTCCGGCGGTTCACGGCCGCGGTCCTCGCCGTCGTCGTTGCCGCCATAGGGCTGGCATCCATCAGCGAGCGGCTCATCGCGAGGGCCGTCGACTGGTCGCTGCTGGGGCCGCGCATCACGTCGATACCGGGACTGACCAGCAGCCTCCCGATAAACTCCGCGTGGGGATTCGTCCTGGTCGGGGTCGCGTTGTGGACGCTGTGCTCGCGCAAGCTCAGCCGGAGCCGCGCGCCGCAGTGGATCGGGCTCGCGATCTTCCTCACCGGGTTCTTCGCGCTCGTGGGGCGGGCGTTCGGAGTGAGCGCGTTCTACAGCCCGATGCCGGGCCTGCCGATGAGCCTCTGGGTGATGTTCGCCCTCCAGGTGCTCGGCGTCGGCATCGTGTTCGCGCGGCGATGGTTCGGCTTCTCGGCGCTGGTCATGGACAAAGGGCCCGGCGGGAAGCTCGCGCGCCGGCTGCTGCCGCCCGCGATCGCCATGCCTTTCGTCGTCGGATGGGCCGCGCTGATTCTGGAGCGCGCCGGCGTGTACGGCACGGAAGTGGGCTCCTCCTTCTTCGCCGTCACGATCGTGCTCGCATTCACCTGGATGGTCATGCGCGCGGCGCGCGCGGTGCAGCGCGCCGACGCCGAGCGGCTGGCGGTGCTCGGCCGCGAGCAGCACGAGCGCGAGGTCGCCGAGCTCGCCCTGGTGAGCGCCGAGAAGGCGAGCCTCGCCAAGAGTGATTTTCTCGCGGTCATGTCGCACGAGCTGCGCACGCCGCTCACGGCGATCATGGGCTACGAGGAGCTGCTCGCCGACGAGATCACGGGACCGGTCAATCCGCAGCAGGCGCAGCAGCTGAGCCGCATTAAGGTCAGCGCCCGGCATCTCCTCGGCCTCATCGACGAGATCCTGACGTTCTCGCGGATCGAGGCCGGCCGCGAGACGATCCGCCTCGAGATCGCGGACGTGAACCGGATGATCGAGGACTCGGCGAATCTCGTGGCGCCGCTGGCTGTGGAGAAGAAGCTCGGCTTCATCGTGCACCTGCTCGACCCGCCGCGGTACATGCGGACCGATCCCGTGAAGGTTCGGCAGATGATCGTGAATCTGCTCACCAATGCGGTTAAGTTCACTGAGACGGGGACGGTCAGCGTCAAAGCCGCGACCTCCGGACAGAACGTCGAGATCATCGTGCACGACACCGGGATCGGCATCGCCGAGGAGCACCTCGACAAGGTGTTCGATCCTTTCTGGCAGGTCGAGCAGAAGGCGACACGCAGGGCCGGGGGAACGGGCCTCGGACTCACCGTCACGCGGCGGCTCGCGCGGCTGCTCGGCGGCGACATCCTCGTGCAGAGCAGCGTAGGCGAGGGAACCAGCTTCACGATATCGATTCCGGGGCTCGCGACCGCGACTCCGACGGACACTCCAACGGTGACGGGATGATGCGAAACGCTTTCCTCCGTGCAGCGCTCGGCGCGCTGCTGCTGGCTACGCTATTGCCGGCTTCGCCGGACGCGCAGACGATCGCCGACCGGTATCGCGCCACGACCGACAGGATCATCGCGGCCGCGTTGAGCGACAGCGCGGCGTACGACCGCGTGGCGCTCCTCACCGACAAGTTCGGCCACCGGCTGAGCGGGTCGGCGAGCCTCGAGCAGGCGCTCGACTGGATAGTCGACGAGATGCGGCGCGACGGACTGGCGAACGTGCGGGGCGAACCCGTGCTGGTGCCGCGCTGGGTGCGCGGCAGCGAGTCCGCGGAGCTGGTGGAGCCGCGGCGTGTGAAGCTGCACATGCTCGGTCTCGGCGGGAGCGTCGCCACCCCGCCGGACGGGATCACCGCTCCCGTACTCGTCGTGACGAGCTTCGACGAGCTGACGGCGAGAGGCGACGAAGCCCGCGGCAAGATCGTGCTGTTCGACGTGCCGTTCACCAACTACGGCGCGACCGTGCAGTATCGCAGCCGCGGCCCCGTGGAAGCCGCGAAGCTGGGCGCGGTCGCCGTGTTGATCCGGTCGGTCGCGAGCAACTCGATGCAGAATCCGCACACGGGAGCGACACGGTACGACACCGCGGTCACGCGGATTCCGGCGGCGGCGCTGGGCGTCGAGGACGCGGCCATGCTCCACCGGATGCACGCGCGCGGCGAGCGCGTAGTCGTGACGTTGAAGATGGAAGCGACGACGCATCCGGACGCGATGTCCCGCAACGTGGTCGCCGAGCTCGTGGGCCGGGAGAAGCCGGAGGAGATAGTCGTGCTCGGCGGGCACATCGACTCGTGGGACGTCGGCCAGGGAGCGATGGACGACGCCGGCGGAAGCGTCGCCGCGTGGGAGGTCCTGCGCGTGCTCAAGCGGCTCGGGCTGCAGCCGCGCCGGACGATCCGCGTGGTGCTGTGGACCAACGAGGAGAACGGACTCCGCGGCGCGACCGCGTACCGCGACGCGCACGCCGCCGAGATCCCGCGACACATGCTGGCGATGGAGTCCGACGGCGGAGTGTTCGCGCCGGAAGGCTTCAGCGTCGCCGGAACCGCCGACGCGGTCGCGATGGTGACCGGTCTTGCGACACTGCTCGAGTCGATCGGCGCGACGCGGATAGCGGCCGGCGGTGCCGGCGCCGACGTGGGTCCGCTCACGGCGGCCGGCGTTCCCGGCCTCGGCCTCGACGTGGACGGCACGCGCTACTTCTGGTATCACCACTCGGAGGCCGACACGATGGACAAGCTCGACCCGCGCGAAGTCGCGCAGTGCGTCGCGGCCATGGCAGTGATGGCCTACGTGGTGGCGGAGATGCCGGAGACTATTCCGCGGCGGGCGCCCAGATAAGGCGTGACTGGTCACTAGTCACCAGTGCCCCCCACGCCCGACGAGCTCGACCCCGACTGGCACCGGTATCCCGATACGGTGCTCCACTTCCGCACCGACCCGGCGGTGCGGCTCGATCTGCGCGAGCCGGTGGCACCGGACGCGGTTGCGGCGATGGATTCGATGGGATTGTCCGGCCCCTTCGCGGTCCTCACGGCAC
Source organism: Gemmatimonadaceae bacterium (assembly GCA_024654005.1). Taxonomy (GTDB): domain Bacteria; phylum Gemmatimonadota; class Gemmatimonadetes; order Gemmatimonadales; family Gemmatimonadaceae; genus JACDCY01. Next base: position 4,990 of record JANLGX010000383.1, read on the forward strand.
ACGACCCGCGCGGCCGGGACGAAGACGCCGACGTCAACGAGCGCCGCGCTGAAAGGCTCGATGACAGGCTGCTCGCCCTGGGGGTCGAGTTCATTCACGTCGACGCGTGCTCGCCCGACGGCTCCCACTGCGAGGCCAGCGTTGCCGCGGTCATCGAGCGCGAGCAGGCGACGGCGCTGGCGCGCGAGTTCGAGCAGGTCGCGATCTTCTGGTTCGACGGCGAGAAGTTCTGGATCGTGGGGGCGCTCGCCGGCGGCGATCCTATGATGCTGCCGCGGCCCGTCTAGCCAGCAAAAAGCCCGCGGCTTGCGCCGCGGGCTTTTCCGTTCTTCTGTCAGCGCACTCAGAGCAGCGGATTGTACCTGAACGCCACTATTC
>JANLGX010000385.1 GCA_024654005.1 Gemmatimonadaceae bacterium
GTCCCCGAGGCGACGGGGGCAACCGTGTTGATCGGGATGAGCGCCCCGGGAATCCACGCGCGGCGAAGCTGCGCCAGCCGCCTCCACCGGATTCTGTAAACGCCCAAAGGGGATCAGTCCCCGCCCCGTGTTAGGGCAGCTCGCGGACGACCATCGACCCGTTCATCGTCACCGAATCCGTCGGAGTCGAATTCAACCGGAGCGTGATCGCCTCCGCGTTCGCGACGACCGGACGGTGCTCCGGCGGCGGCAGCCACACGTACGGGATACGCACATTGATTCCGTCCGCATGCAGGATCGTCGTCCCACCGTTCGACGTGGCTTTCGTCGTGTCGTTGGTGCGGGCGGTGAACGTGGCGGTGCCATCGTTCGCGAGCATCCTTGACGGGGTGGCAACCGCCGCCCCACCTGAGCCGACGGTGACGGTAGCGGGAAGCCGGACAAGCTCGATGTCCCACAGCTCCTCTTGCGCGTCACCGGCGTCCGCGGCAATGCCGACGTTGGCGAGGTAGACGGCTTCGATCTTGCAGATTTTGTCTGCGGCAGGCTTGATGTAGAAGAAGTCCTGTTGCGCGGCAACAGCGGTCGCCGCGAACGGCACCGTGTACACACGGCCGGAATCACTCATCAGAAAGGCTCCTAACGGTTAGCGGCGTAGAAGGGAATAACGGGGGATCATGCGGTCTCGGTATACGAGGGAACGGCTCACGGAGTACGCTTCGGTCGGCGGCGTGAAGTTGGCCGTCCAACGGGCGATCCCCTTCGAGAACCGGATCTCGTCTAGCCAACCGTTCAGGGGGAATTGGGCGTCAGTGTTCGATGCGATAACAAACTCCGAGCCACTGTTTCGGATCGTGTCCGTGCTGATGTTCTGCGTGACGCCGATCTGAGTGCCGTCCAGGAATACCTTGAAGTCGGCACCGTTACGAACCCAGGCGATGTGATACTGGGTATTGATCGAGGGCGTCCACGCGAACGTCCACTGGTTCGCCCAAGCGGAGCCACTTGACGTGGCGTAGTTGAATCCGATGGTCGTGGCTGTGACGAGGAGCGAATATGCGCGATCTGTGGCACCGGCGCCCAGCTGGGAGGCAATGTAGTAGGTGCCCGTCGCAGGAACTCGCAACCACATGTCCCAGGTGTAGTTGCCACTGCCCGGATCGAAGTCGGCGTGATCGGGGGTAGTGAGGTAGTCGCCTGTTCCGTCGAAGAGGGCGCTCGCCCCGCCGAACTTCGATTGCGCCGTGTCGATCTGCGCGTTACCGACCGCTGTGACCGTCTTCGGCGTGATCTCCGAATCCGTGAACGTCGTTGAGGCGTCCGCCCCGTCACAGTGGAGCATCAGCTTCGTGTAGGTGTCGATGCCCGCCATCTACGCTGTGGCCCCCACCGTCCGCGAGAACAACGCACCCTGACGACGGCTCAACGCAACAAACTCGTCGTAAATCTCCTGCGCCGCCCGCTGCCTAGAACCCAGATAGTTCGGCATGTTCACCACTAGGGTGACGTTCCCACCAACCCCACCGCCGCCGCCGGATAGGGGGATCACGGCTTCCGGGCCGGACTCGCCGATCAACGCCATCGTCGGAGAAGTCACAATCCCACCGCGGGCCATTCGGCGGCGCGGGAAAAGTTCGCTTGCGCGTGTGGCCCCCGCCGAAGGCGTCAATACGACACCCTGCGCGGCGGCGCGAATCACGGTCGCAGCCTCAGTTGCCGCCCGCATCGTTGCTTGTATCGTCTCCAGCACGCGCTCAGCGGCCCGCGCAGCCGCATCCATCTGCTCGCCCAACGCGGTTGCGAACGCCGTCCCCAACGTGGCCCCCGCAGTCTCAAACGGGATCCCGAACGCGGCCATGATCTTGATGACCTCCGCGAGCCCCTTGTCCCACGCCGCCCCGACCTTCGTCAGATGCGCCCCCACGTTCGTCAACGTGGTTTCAAGCTGGGTTTTCTCCCCCTCCCGCTGATCCGCCCACGCCTTCTCCTGCTCCGCCGCCTGCAACTCAAGGCTGTTGATAACAACATCCTCGCGGGCACGGGCAAGCGTGCGTTCCGCCGACAAGATCGCGGCATCCCGATCTATTGCGGCCTGTTGATATGCCCGCTCAGCGTCCGAGACTCCCTCGCCCTTCTCCTTCGCAGCCTTGATCGCCGCCCTAGCAGCGTCCAAACCATCGGTCTGGCGTGCGTCGTTGAGCGCCTTCTCAGCGTCCGACACGGCGAGCGTCACGTCCTCCTGCTTGCGCCGAGCGGCGATCAGATCCAACTCCTGCCGGGCAGGCGACTTGAACGCGCCCGTAACCATGTCGAACGCGGACAGGATCTTGTTCTGCACCGCGTCCCACGCGGCCGACGCGGCCGACGCAGCCTTCTCCGCCAACGCTTTCACGCGCGCCATGCTCTTCTCGATCATCGCCAAACGAGCTGCCGCCGTCTTCTCCGCCGCCGCCTTCGCCCTATCCGCCGCCGCTTGCTCTTTTGCGTCCGCGGTCAGTTGGAGGGCGAGCCGACGATTCAACCCGGTGAGCGTGATCGCTTCGAGCGCCTGGTTCAGCGCGCGTCGAGCGTCCGCGACGCCCTCCCCGGCTTTGATTGCGGCTTTGAGAGCGGCCTGCGCGGAGCGAACCGCCGCAGCGTTGTCCGAGTCTTCGCGGGCCTTCGTGATCTTGTCGATTAGTGCTTGCGTGGCTTTGGCTGCCGAGCCGATAGCAGCGCCGACTGTTGCCGCCAGCTTCTCCCCGAGCGTCGTCGAGCTACGACCCCAAACCTCCCCGATACCCGTTAGCGCGGGTTCGCCGATCGTTCGCGCCGCATATTGGGCGGTCGTGGAACCAGTGTTCTTG
>JANLGX010000386.1 GCA_024654005.1 Gemmatimonadaceae bacterium
ATCCCCCGTGGATTCGCCTGCACCGCATCCCGGCGATGCTGCGCGCGCGCATGCGGGAGGAGTTCCGCGTGTTCAGGGGGTCGGCGTGGACGGCAGGCGCGGACGCGGCGCACGCGGGCACCGGCTTCGGCTCGCAAGTCGACATGTCGGCCCTCTTCGTCGAGCGGTCGCTCGCTCTGCTCCGGCCCGGCGGAGTCGCCGCGCTCCTGCTGCCCGCCAAGCTCTGGTCGTCGCTCGCCGGCGGCGGCGTCCGGGCGCTGCTCGCGGACGAATCCACGATCCTGACGCTGGAGGACCTGAGCAATGCCCCCGTGTCCTTCGATGCCGCTGTCTACCCGTCGCTGCTGATCGCGCGTAAGTCCGCGCCGCTGGACGACCAGGATCTCACGCGCTTCGCGATTCATCGCGGCAGAACGATCTTCGCCTGGCGAACAAAGTCCGCGAGCGCGGCGCTCGACGACACGACCGGCAGCCCGTGGATTCTCACACCGCCCGACGTTCGAGCCGCGTTCGACAGGCTGCGCGCCGCCGGCGTCCCGCTCGCGGCGACCCGCCTCGGACGTCCGCTGCTCGGTGTGAAGTCGGGTTGCAACGAAGCCTTCGTAGTCATGACGGACGGCGAGCACGACGGAGCGACCACGCTGATCCGGAGCGGTGACCGTGCGGGTATGATGGAGACAGCGCTGCTGCGTCCCGCGATCAAGGGCGAGCACATCGCACCCTGGCGCTGCGCGCGTTCCGGCACGCATCTGATCTGGACGCACGGCCGCGACGGCCGCGCGCTGCGCTCACTCCCGCAACACGCGAGACAATGGTTGGGCCATTACCGCGCGCGACTCGAGGCGCGTACCGACGGCCGCTCCAGCGACCACTGGTGGTCGCTGTTCCGCACGGATGGCGCCGCCTGCGATCTGCCTCGCGTCGTCTGGGCCGATATCGGAAAGCGCCCGCGTGCCGTGGTGCTCGCGCAAGGCGACGAAGCGATCCCGCTGAATACCTGCTACGTAGTCAGGTGCCGGGACGAGCGTGAAGCGCTCACCTTTGCCGCCATCCTGAACAGCGACCTGGCCGCGGCCTGGCTCAACCTGTTCGCCGAGCCCGCCCGTGGCGGATACCACCGCTACCTCGGCTGGACATTGGCGCTGCTGCCGCTCCCGCGGGAATGGAGCGCGGCGTGCGCGACGCTCCCGGCCGTCGCCCGGTCGATGATGGACGGCAGCGCTGACTCCCGTGAGCTGCTCGAGGCCGTGCTCGGCGCGTACTGCGTCCGCTTCGCCGACGTCGAGCCACTGCTCGCGTGGACGGGTTAGCGCCCGCGCACCCCGACGTCGTTCGCGGCATCATCGCCGGCGAATGGCTGCGCGCGGACGCGGTTGCTCCTGTACTGGGCGCCGTGACGCTCCGCAGCCATCAGGTGGATGCCGTGCGGCGCCTGCGCGCGATCATCGGGAGACACGGCGGAGCGTTGCTGGGCGACGAAGTCGGGCTCGGCAAGACTTACGTGGCGCTGGCTGTCGCTCGCTTCCATGCGCGTCCGCTCGTCGTCGCTCCGGCTTCGCTCCGGCCGATGTGGCTCGATTCGGCGCGCAGAGCCGGCGTTGCTATCCAGTTCGTTTCGATGGAATCGTTGAGTCGCTCTACTCCAACCGCGCGGGAAAACGATCTAATAGTCGTGGACGAGGCGCATCATTTCCGGACGCCTTCCAGCGCGCGATATCGATCCCTCACGGAGCTCACCGCGCGCTCGCGCGTCCTCCTGGTCTCCGCCACTCCGCTCCACAACAAGGCCGGAGACATGGTGGCGCTCCTCGCACTGTTCCTCGGCTCGGTGGCACGGAGCCTGTCGGATGCGGAGATCGCGCGCTTCGTAGTGCGGCGCGGCCAGCATGAAGCTGCGGCTTCGTTCCCGCGCGTGCACCAGCCCGTGCATCTCGAGCTCCCACGCAACGCGGGACTGCTCCGGAGGCTGCTGGCGCTTCCGCCTCCGATTCCACCGAAGGACGGCGGCATCGCGGCCGCCATGCTCACGCACACGCTCGTTCGCCTCTGGGCGTCGAGCGATGCGGCCTTGAGGGAGGGGTTGCGCCGGCGGCTGGCGAAAGCGATCGGACTCCGGCAGGCGTTGGAGGCAGGCCGTTATCCGACGCGCAGCGAGCTCGCGGCGTGGACGTACGCTGAAGGATCCGTGCAGCTGAGCTTCGCCGGGCTGCTTGCCTCCCAGGATCCGCCGGAGTCCGCCGGGCTGCTCGAAGCGGTCCTGAAGCACGAGTACACGCTGGTCGAGCTGCTCGCGAAGCTGCCGCGTGATTCGGCCGCCGACTCCGCCCGCGTCGCGCACCTCCGCGCGCTGCGTCGCGAGCACGGCGACGCGAAGATCGTCGCCTTCTCGCAGTTCTCCGTGACGGTCGCGATGTACTACCGTGCCCTCGCACGCTCGGGCGGGACCGCGATGCTGACTTCCCGCGGCGCCCGCATCGCCAGCGGGGCGATCACCCGGCGCGAGGCGTTGGAGCGGTTCGCTCCCGGCGCGCTCAACGCGCCGCCGCCCGGACCGGCAGAGGAGATCTCCCTGCTGATCGCGACCGACCTGCTGAGTGAGGGCGTCAATCTCCAGGATGCGTCCGTAGTAGTACACCTCGATCTGCCGTGGACTGCCGCGACCCTCGAGCAGCGAGTCGGTCGCGTCGCGCGCTTGGGCTCGCGATGCAGCGAGGTCTTCGTGTATGCGATCGCCCCGCCGGCAGCGAGCGAGCAACTTCTCAGGGCCGAATCGATCATCCGTCGGAAGGCGATGCTCGCCGACACACACCTGGGCGTGTCTCGCATTCCTCCACTGTTCACTCGCGCGGGTCCAGTGCCGCGTAGCGAGGTCGAGGATGGGGAGGCGATTCGACGAACGCTGAGCGGATGGGCCGGGCGCGGATCGGTCGAGGACGAAAGCCGACCCGTATGGGCGGCAGTCACCGCGAAGCTCGACGCACTGGTCGCGCTGCTGGCGGTCCGCGGGAAGACTGTGCTGCTCGCGGGCGACACCGCGGCAGTGTCGACGAGCTGTCGTATAGTTCGCGAGGTCGTCGACGCAGCGAACGGCGATCCCGCGTCCATCCCGTCCAGCGACGTCGCGGCGGTGCTCGCTCGGCTGCGCCGGTGGCTCAGCAGCGAGCTTGCCGCACAAGATGCCCGCGGCGCCCTCGTCGCGCGCACGGCACTTTCCCGCCGCATCGCGGCGCGGCTCGCGCGGCAGCTGTCGCTCTGCCCCCGGCACGCGCGGATCGGACTATCCGTTCGCGTCGCTGCCTTGCACGAGCGTCTTCAACGGCCGCTCACGCTGGGAATTGAACGCGAGATCGAGGCGGTGCTGGAGTCGGGCGAAGCGAGTGATTTGGCCGCCGCTCTTGACCGAATCATCGGTACGGCGGAGCAGGAACAGCTGGACGAGGAAAGCAGCCTGCGCGCGGTACTAATCCTGAAAAGCAGGTCCGGCCCCGAGCGGGAAGACAGGGAATCCCCGGAGCTACATCACCCTTCCTTTACAGCTGCAACCAATGCTTGAACTGCCGCTTTGCCATCGCCGAAGTACATCAGTGTGTTGTCCGCCGCGAACAACGGATTCGGAATCCCCGCGAACCCCGGGCTCAAGCTCCGCTTCATCACGACCACGCTGCGCGCATTGCCGACTTCCAGGATCGGCATCCCCGCGATCGGGCTCGACGGATCGGTGATCGCCAGCGGATTCACCACGTCGTTCGCGCCGATCACCAGCACCACGTCCACCTGGCCGAACTGTGGATTGATCTCGTCCATCTCCTTCAGCTTGTCGTACGGCACGTCCGCCTCCGCCAGCAGCACGTTCATGTGCCCGGGCATCCGCCCCGCCACGGGATGGATCCCGAACTCCACCGTCGTCCCCTTCGATTCCAGCAGCGTCGCCAGCTCGCGCACCGCGTGCTGCGCCTGCGACACCGCCAATCCGTAGCCCGGCACGATCACCACCCGCCGCGCGGTCTCGAGCAGCATCGCGATCTCTTCCGGCGACGTCGACTTGATCTTGCCCGCGTACGTCTCGTCCGCGCTCGCGCCCGTGCTCTCGCCCGAGCCGAGCTTGCCGAGCAGCACGTTCGCCAGCGACCGGTTCATCGCCTTGCACATGATCTGGCTCAGGATGATCCCCGACGCCCCCACCAGCGAGCCGGTGATGATCAGCGCGTTGTTGTTCAGCACGAACCCGGCGGCCGCGCCCGCGAGCCCCGAGTACGAGTTGAGCAAAGCAACGGCCACCGGCATGTCCGCGCCGCCGATCGGGATCGTCAGCAGCACGCCGAGTATCGACGCCACCAGCACCAGCACCCAGTACGTAGTGTCGGACGTCGGATCCACCACGATCCACACCGCCAGCGCCAGCGCGACGATTCCCAGCAGCGCGTTCAATAGCTGCTGCCCCGGGTAGTGAATCGGCTTACCCGGCAGGAGAAACTCCTGGAGCTTGTCGAACGCCACCAGGCTCCCCCAGAACGTCACCGCGCCGATGATCCCCGACACCGCCGTCGCGATCAGCAGCTGCAGGTTGGGATTCACCGCGTCGTGCAGCGCGGCGCCGGCGATCAGCACCGACGCGCCGCCGCCGAAGCCGTTCAGCAACGCCACCATCTGCGGCATCGCCGTCATCTTGATCTTGAGCGCGAACACCGCGCCGATGATTGCGCCGAGCGCGATTCCCGCCGCGATCAGCATCAGGCCGCGCGTCCCCGACTCGATCACGTTCCGGTCGAGCAGCGTCGCGACGATCGCGAGCAGCATGCCGGCCGCGGCCTTCAGGTTCCCCGCCACGGCCGTCTTCGGATGCGACAGCCCCATCAGGCCGAGGATGAACAGCACCGCGGCCACGAGATAGAGGATGTTGATCAGCGAGAACATCCCCTACTCCTTCTTCTTGAACATGCCGAGCATCCGGTTCGTCACCAGGAACCCGCCCACCACGTTGATCGTCGCGAACACCACCGCGATGAACCCGAAGATCGTGCTCAGCGGGCTCGGCGTCGCGATCGAGATCATCGCGCCGACGATCGTGATCCCCGAGATCGCGTTGGATCCCGACATCAGCGGAGTGTGCAGCAGCGGCGGCACGCGCTTGATGACGAACACTCCCACGAACACCGCCAGCACGAAGATCGTGAGCGCGCTGATGAACGTTTCCATTATCCGTTCCCCGAATCGGCGAGCAGCTTCTTCACCCGCTCGTGCACGACTTCCCCGCTCTGCGTGACCAGCGTCTCGCGCGTGATCTCGTCCTCTCGGTCCACGTTCAACGCGCCGTCCTTGAGTAGGTGCAGCAGGAAGGTGGACACGTTCTTGGCGTACATCTGGCTGGCGTGATACGGCACCGTCGCCGGCAGATTAGTCGGGCCCAGCACGGTCACGCCGTTCAGCTCCACGACCTCGTCCGCCTTCGTCACCTCGCAGTTCCCGCCGCGCTCGGCGGCCAGGTCCACGATCACGGAGCCGGGCGCCATGCTCTCCACCATCTCCCGCGTGATCAGCACCGGCGACTTCTGCCCGGGGATCGCCGCGGTGGTGATCACCACGTCCGTGCCGGCCACGACCTTGCCGAGCACTTCGCGCTGCCTTCTATAGAATGATTCGTCCTGCGCCGCGGCGTACCCGCCGGTTCCCTCGGCGGCGGTCGTGTCTAGCGGCAGCTCCACGAACTTTGCGCCAACGCTCTGTACCTGCTCCTTCACCGCCGGGCGCACGTCGTACGCTTCGATCACCGCGCCCAGCCGCTTCGCGGTCGCGATCGCCTGCAACCCCGCGACGCCCGCACCCAGCACGAACACGCGCGCGGGTGTGATGGTGCCGGCGGCGGTCATGAGCATCGGAAACATGCGCGGGAGATGCGTCGCGGCGAGCAGCACCGCCTTGTAGCCGGCGACAGTGGCCTGTGACGACAGCGCGTCCATGCTCTGCGCGCGGGTGATGCGCGGCATCAGCTCGATGGAGAACGCGGTCGCGCCCGTGCCGGCGAGCTTGCGCATCGTCTGCGGCGCGCCGAGCGGATCGAGAAACGCGATGACGGCCTGGCCGGAGCGGAGTCCGGCGAGATCTTCGCCGGCGCGCACCTGAACTATCACGTCGGCGTCGGCGAAGAGCTGGGCGCGCGGCACGATCTGCGCGCCCTTGTCAGTGTACGCGGCGTCGGTGAAGCCGGCCGCGGTGCCCGCGCCGCTCTCGACCAGCACCTCGGCTCCCTTTGCCTTCAGCGAAGCGATGACGCCTGGCACGAGTGCGACGCGCCGCTCGCCGCGAAACGTTTCCTTGGGGACGCCGATCTTCAAGCGGGGCTGCCGGCGCGTGGAATCATCGCCCGAAAATTAACTACCTGCGCGATTTCGATGCGGCGCCTGTCGGGCCATCCCCTACTCTCCGCGGCATGCGGGCAAAACGCCGGGAACGGATGCGAACGGAGACCAGCGTTGCGCGCGCGGCGCGAATGTGTAGCTTTCTACACATGGCTACCAATTTGGCGTTGGACGACCGCCTGGTGAATAAGGCATTGCGACTCGGAGGCCACCGCACAAAAAAGGCGACAGTCACCGAGGCACTCCAGGAATACATCCAGCGACGGCAGCAGCTCGGTATTCTGGAGCTGTTCGGGAAGATCGACTTTCATCCAGATTTCGACCGCGATTACAAGCGGGCCCGCCATCGGCGGTGAGCGCCCTCGTGGACACCTCCGCCTGGTCCCTTGCCTTGCGGCGGACACGCAAAGTCGAGCACCCGGCCGGGACGGCGCTCGCGACGCTCATCGAGAAGGGCGATGCGCTGATGCTCGGGCTCGTCCGCCAGGAGCTGCTCTCGGGGATGCCCGATGCGCGCAGCTTCGATGTACTCAGGGAGTACCTCCGAGCGTTTCCGGATGTCATGGTTCAGGCGGACGACCACGAAGAGGCGGCGCTGTTCTACAACCGATGCCGCAGCCGGGGAATCCAGGGATCAGCGGTTGATTTTCTGATCTGCGCCGTAGCGGCCCGCCGCGATCTTCCCATTCTCACGGTCGATCGCGATTTCCCGCGCTATTCCCGCCTTCTGCCGATCCGGCTATACCCGCTTTCGGCGACGTAACGTTCCGCCGGTTCCCCAGGGCACAAATTGCCCGACGGGGTTGAACAGACATCGCGAGGGACCGGGCTGAAGTTTCCGATATTCTCGCACATCGCCCTCGCACGGAAACGACGAGCGAGGCTGCGCGTCAACGATCCCATTCCGGCTCGACAAGCGTGAATGCGTTCGGATCTTTTCCGGCTGACGCGGGATACCGCCACCCCATCGAGTCCCTTCCTGGTGGGCACTCCCGCGGAATCGGTCCGCGCCAACCGAACCCACGGTAGAAGCTCCATCCCTTTCCTTCCGGTCCTTCCGGGTACGGGGTCAGCCCATACGTCGACGGACCTATCAGACCTGGCGACCGCGACCCCACCATCGGGATCTGTCCCGGCGCGCAAATCAGCCAAACGGCGCGACGGAACTCCCGCTCCTCGAGCGGCAGAAAAAACCGGCCCGCGCTATCCGTGACGTATCGCTCGATTGCGCTCCCCCCTCTATCCAGGAACACCGGCAGTCCGGCGACCGGAACTTCCCCCTCTCCCCGGACGACGCCCATCGGCCCCGAGCGGGTGAGATATCTGGCCGCGGCGCCTCCGCCCCACAGCAGCAGTGTCAACGCTCCTATTACCGCCAGCGCTCTGAAGGTGAAAGCTTTCAAGCGTGCGCCCATTGCTCGCTCCTTGCCATTGACCTGACCCCTACACGCCGCGCGCCGCCGACTCTACGCGCGTGGAGCTACCCCGACGCGGCAGGTGCACCGTGAACCTCGTCCCGTCCTCCTCTGAGGACTCGACGACGATTTGGCCCTTGTGCGCGTGCACGATCCGCTCGGCGATGTACAAGCCCAGGCCGAGGTTGCCCGTGGGACCACTCCCGCCGACGGCGCCCGACTCCGACTTCTTCATCGGGTTGAACAGACCCTTGAGCTGCTCCGGCGGGATCGCCGCGCCGCGGTTGTGAATCTCGACGGTCACTTTGTCGGTGTCGCCGTGCACTCCCACGGTCACGCCCGTATCGGCCGCGCCGTGCTCCAGAGCGTTTCCGATGAGGTTCGTGAGCACCTGCATGATCCGCTCGCAATCCCACTCCCCATCCAGCGAGCCGCGAGCATCCACGTCTATGCTCCGCGACGGATAAATGGCGCAGAGCTCCCCGACCACGTCGTGCACGGCTTTGCCCATGTTCATGCTGGCGCGCCCGATGGGAATCCCGCCTCCCAGCCGGCTCCGCGTGAAATCGAGCAGCGCTCCCACCATCTGGTTCATGCGGACAGCGCTGCGCGAGATCCTCTTCGCCAGCTCCAGGTGCGGCTCGACCAGCTCGCCCGTCTCCAGCATGAACTCCGACGACATCATCACCGCGCCGAGCGGCGTGCGCAGATCGTGACCGAGGATGGCGAGGAACATCTCCTTGGAGTTGTCCAGGTCCTGCGTGTACCGCATGATCGACTCTGCGAGCGCCTGGTCGATCGCTTCGTTGAAGCGCGTCAGGTCCTCGAGGTCGTCCGGCGTCGCCTTGCCCTGCGACTTCGCCCACAGCCGGATCACGCTCGCGCGCAGCGCACGGTACTCGGACACCATCTGGTCGGTGGTGAAGCCGCTCTCCGCGCGGTCCGCCCCGTGCCTCGTCGCCGCGGTTCTCACCACCTCCTCGGGCGCATTGCCCTTGGACTTCTCGGCCTGCGCCCGATCGCCCTGCGGCGTGGCGAGGTCCTTGGCGATCACCGTCAGCATCTCGCTCGCGTGGTCGCGCAGCGCCGCGATGTCCATAGAGCCGCTCGCCGGCGCGCAGGTGCGCGCGAACGCTTCCCACTCGATCAGGATCGGCTCCCGATTCTCCAGGATGAAATCCGCGAGACGCATGTTCCAATCGCTAAGGAAGATGCGTGCCGCCGCGAGGGTGTGCCCCCCGGCCTTACGTGCCCGCCCCGGAAAGCAGCTCGGTAAGCGCCTGGAGGTGCACCGCCAGCGCGCTCATCCCTTTCGGCGAGAGCGAGTACCAGCTCGTCGGCTTCCGCCCCACGAACTCCTTCTTGACCTTGGCATAGCCCGCGTCCTCGAGCTTGCGCAGGTGCGCGCCGAGCGAGCCGTCGGTCTCCGCCGTCAGCTCCTTGAGCCGGGAGAAGGACAGCCGGTCGTAGCGCGACAGCAGCACGCAGACCGCCAGCCGGACGCGGTGATCGAGCAGCGTGTCGAGCGCCGCCAGCCGCCGCGGAAACTCCGGCGCCGGGTTCGGCGCGCCGGCCATTACCGGTCCCCCGCCACCCGCGCGCTGATGACGAGACCCGTAAGGAAGACGGTCAGCGTCGAGACGCAAAGACGGAATCTCATTTATACGCTCCGGTTGTGCTGGTAGTATTAGAGTACTCTGGATAATAGAGTTACCACCGGCCCTGTGTCAAGCCGCGCCCGCGAAACCGGCCCCTAAGCACGTCCCGGGGCGGTCTGGCACCTTCCCTGCCCCAGCAAACGGCATGACTACCTTTACAGTCGGATACCTGATCGGCAGCCTCTCAAAGAGGTCCATCAACCGAAAGCTCGCCCACGCGCTCATCCGCCTCGCGCCGAAGGAGCTGGCGTTCACCGAGATCCCCATCGCCGATCTCCCGCTGTACAACTACGACCTCGACAACGACTTCCCGCCGGCGGCCACCACGCTCAAGCAGCAGATCGCCAGGGCCGACGCGGTATTGTTCGTGACTCCCGAATACAATCGCTCGATCCCGGGAGCGCTCAAGAACGCGATCGATTGGGCCAGCCGGCCGTACGGCCAGAACGCCTTCGCCAGGAAGCCGTCCGCGGTCATCGGGGCGTCGACCGGAAAGATCGGCACCGCCATCGGCCAGCAACATCTCCACAGCATCCTCGGCTACTGCAACTCGCCGCAGATGAACTGGCCCGAGGCGTACATCCAGTACGAGAAAGGGATGATCGACGACGAAGGCAAGGTGACGGTGGAGTCCACCGAGAAGTTTCTGCGCGACTACATGACCGAGCTGCTCGGCTTCATTGCCCGCGTCTACACGGTGCTCCCGAGACCGACATGAGGGCTTTCCCTATCGGCAGCGAGCTCACCGTCGAGAGCGTGCCGGGCGACGGCGCGACGTTCGTCGTCAGTCTGCCGAGGGCCCTGTAAGCTTCGCTGCCCGCCGTGCTCGCCATACCAGCAGCGGTACAACCAGCGCCACTCCGGCTATTCCGGCAAGTACATCCCTGATGTCGGGCGTGTAGCGCGGCAGCGCGAACTGCGCTGCTTCAGCGAGCGCGACGATCGCGACGGCGCCGGCTGCGGCAGCCAATGGCGTGCTCCGCACCGCGAACGCCTGCCACAACGCCATCGTAGCGCCGGCGAAGAAGCTGGGAGCGACGCCGATGAGCCAATGATCACGCAGCCCGGCCCCGCTCGCCCAGGAACGGATCGGGCCGAGCGCCGCGAGCCATAGCGCGAAAGCCAGCAGTGCGACGAGGAGAAGCCATCGGTCGCGCGCAGGCCGCGGGGACGAGTGGTGTGCTGCCGGTTTCAGCATCACTCTAGGCCTCGCGGGCCGGGAGAGAGATGAATCGTCCCCGACGGTATGCGATCCACGCCAGCACCAGCGCGAGTACGAGAGCGCGTCCGACGAACCCCACCGCCCCTCCCTCGGGTCCGTACTCTCCGCCGGTGAACCAGGCGGGACCGACGTTCTCCTGCTGCACGAAGGTCCCACGCACCGGCTTGCCGCCGCTCAACGCGAATCCAAAGACCGGACCCTGCGCGTAATTCCACGCGAAGTGCAGGCCGAACGGGAGCCAGAGCGCTTCGGTCGCGACGAACGTGATTCCGTAGGTGATTCCACCGAGCGTCGAGCCGACTCCCGCCACGGCGATGTTCTTCGTGAGATAGGCGACCACGAACGTTGCGGCGATGCCGAAGAATCCGATCGCCGCACCTGCCGCGACGTTCGCCAGCTCCATTCGGTCGAAGGACAGCCCCAGCGCGGAGATGATACTCCCTCCACGGCGGCGGTATGTCCACACCCGAACGACGCCCAGCGCGACGGAAAGCAGAATCACGATCAGGACGGGACTCATGCGGTATTACCCTGTCGAGGACGTCCGATCCACGCGCCGTCCCTACGCGGCTGCGCTGCCCGCGGTTTCTCGTGCTAGCAGCTGAACTGGCGGAGGTGATGGTCGAGATGCTTATAACACAACGCACCCCAATCGTGCCCGCTCAGCTTGCCGAATATCGGATTGGCCGGCCATGAGCCGGCAGGATCCGCCGCCGCGAAACGCTGTACGAGAGCGACGACGGCGGCGCGATCGGTAGCCCAATCACTCGGCGCGGTTCGAAAAGCATCCGGCGGCCCCTTGGCCTTGCCTTTCGGCCAGGGAACGACGTGAATGAGCAGATAGTTGAGGGGCCAGTGGCTCAAAGCACCTCGCGGCGGGCCGCACCGGACCTCCCCGAAAGCCATGCGCAGCTGGTCAGCGAGATGCGTGAGCGTCATGTGAGGCGTGAGCTTTCCCCATTGGCGCTCGCACTCCGGTGTGAACCGCTCTAGACGCGCAATGACATCGTCGCGAGCGGCCGGTTCGAAGAGGCTGCGCATGCGAAACTCGGGGTTATGGCCTCTGATCCTCACCATTCACAACACCACTCTTTTCAGTAGCTGCGCATTGACCGCCACGATCACCGTGCTCGCCGACATGAACACGGCGCCGACTGCGGGTGTCAGCAGGATTCCCCACGAGAAGAGCACTCCCGCCGCCAGCGGAATGGCGACGATGTTGTAGCCCGCCGCCCACCACAAGTTCTGCAGCATCTTCCGGTAGGTCGCGCGCGATAGCGTGACGATCCTGGGGATGTCGCGCGGATCGGAGCGCACGAGGACGATATCGCCCGCCTCCACCGCGACGTCGGTGCCGGCGCCGATCGCGATACCGATGTCGGCCGTGGCGAGCGCGGGCGCGTCGTTCACGCCATCGCCCACCATCGCGACCTTGTTTCCGCCCGCTTGCAGCTCGCGCACCTTGGACGCCTTGTCTTCGGGCAGCACCTGCGCGAACACGGTGTCGATCCCCAGCTCTTTGGCGACCGCGTCGGCGACCGCCTGCGCGTCGCCCGTGAGCATCGCGACCTTGATCCCGCGCTCGTGCAGCGCGCGGATCGCCTCGCGGCTCTCCTCGCGGATCGCGTCCGCTACGGCGAAAACCGCGATCGCCTTGCGGTCCCGCACGAGATAGATGGCCGCCTGCCCGCGGCCAGCGGCGGCATCGGCCGCGGCGCGGAGGGCGTCGGGGACCTGTACTTCCTCCGCCTGCAGCAGCGCGGGTCCGCCGATGTGATAGTCCACCCCTTCTATAGAAGCGCCGACGCCCTTGCCG
Source organism: Gemmatimonadaceae bacterium (assembly GCA_024654005.1). Classification (GTDB taxonomy): domain Bacteria; phylum Gemmatimonadota; class Gemmatimonadetes; order Gemmatimonadales; family Gemmatimonadaceae; genus JACDCY01. The sequence goes on from JANLGX010000386.1 coordinate 12,468, forward strand.
GTGATCGCCCTGAATCCATCGGCCGCCGGCAGCGCGAGCTTCCGGTCTTCGGCGGTCTTCACGATCCCGCGCGCGATCGGATGCTCGGACTGCGACTCGATCCCTGCCGCGATTCGGAGCGCGTCGTCCTCCGCCGTGCCTTCCGCCACCGCCATGTGCACCACCCGGAATTCGCCGAGCGTGAGCGTGCCGGTCTTGTCGAAGATCACCGTCCCGACGTTGCGCGCTTCCTCGAGTCCGCGCCGGTCGCGCACCAGCAGCCCGTTGCGCGCGCCGAGCGTGGTGGAGATCGCGACGACCAGCGGCACGGCCAGGCCGAGCGCGTGCGGACAGGAGATTACCAGCACCGTGACCACGCGGACGACCGAGAAGTCGATGGAGGCGCCGAGCATTTGCCACACCACCAGCGTCACCACGCCGGCGACGATGGCCACGCCGGTGAGAATCTGCGCCGCGCGGTCGGCGAGATGCTGCGCTCGCGACTTGGAGGTCTGCGCGTCGGCCACGAGCCGCATGATCCCGGAGAGCTTGGTATCGTCACCGGTCCCCGTGACTTCGATTTGCAACGCGCCTTCGCCGTTGATGGTGGCGGCGATCACCTCGTCCCCCTCGTGCTTCTTCACCGGGCGCGACTCGCCCGTGATCATCGACTCGTTGAGATCGCTGCTCCCCTTCCGGACGACGCCGTCCGCGGGCACGCTCTCTCCCGGGCGGACGAGCACGACGTCGCCGTTGCGCAGCTCGCTGACCGGCACTCGCTCCTCGCCCGCGTCCGTCACGCGCGTCGCCGTGTCCGGCAACAGCTTGGCCAGCTCGTGCAGCGCCCCCTGCGCCTGCGTGATCGAGCGCATCTCGATCCAGTGACCGAGCAGCATGATCGTCACGAGCGTCGCGAGCTCCCACCAGATCGGCTCCGCGTCCACGAGTCCGAGCTGCACGACCCAGGAGAAGACGAACGCGACGAGGATCGCGAGGGATATCAGCGTCATCATCCCGGGCAGCCGTGCCTTCAGCTCGCGCCAGGCGCCCTGGAGGAAGACGAGTCCGCCGTACATGAAGACCACCGTCGCCAGCGCCGGCGCGATCCAGTGTGAGCCGACGAAGCGCACCGCGCGATATCCGAGGATTATCTCCACGTGCTCGGACCAGTAGATCACCGGCAGCGTGAGCAGCAGCGACAGCCAGAACCGGTCGCGGAACATCTCCGGACTGTGCCCCGCGTGCTTGTCGTGCGCGTGGTCGTGCGGCGCCATCACCCCACCTTCATCGCCGGCGCCAGCCCCACCGACTGCAGCGCGATCGTCGCGATGACGAGAGCGACGGCGGCCGCGGCCACGACGGTCCAGATGCGCTTGAGCGGAGTCCCCGCGGCCGCCGCGCCGAGCACGCCGCCGGCGAGTCCGAGCTCCACCGCCTGACCGATCCACCAGCCGGCCAGCAGCGGCATCGACGCCGTGCTGATGGAGTAGAGTCCGATCACCAGCGCACCCCATACGATCGCGCCGACGATCGAGCCGTAGCGGATTCCCGCGCGCCAGCCGCGCACGCCGAGCCGCGCGAGCAGCCAGTACAGCGCGATGGTGAGACCGAGGAAGGCGGCGTACCCCAGCGGAATCCGGCGGAACGCATCCTCCAACGGCAGAAGAAACGGGCTCGGCGCCATGTACAACCGCGCGAGCAATCCGCCGTGCAGGAACAGGTCGAACGCGACCGAGAGAATCCATGCGGCGGCGATCGAGTGAATCGCGCGCGAGTTGGGCATTGGCGGGAAAGTGCCGTCAGTCTTTGTACGGGGAGAGCTCTTCGGGCGGTCCGCCACGCGGTCAGCGGCCGTCGTTGGTTCGCGGCATGGAGACCTCCTGTCAACGACCATCTTAGGTGCGGCGGGAGCGGGCGCAAGTGCGCGAACTAATCGCCGGCGAGCGCCCGGCGGATCGCTTCCTCCAAACCCACCGGCCGCACCGCGAACGCGCGCAGCGCGGCCGGGTCGCGCACCACCGTGGGCTGGGTGATGCTCTCGATCAGCTTGCGCCCCACTCGCGCGTACACCGGCGTGACGAGACTGAGCCACAGGCTCGAGAGAAACGGTGTCAGCACCGGCACGGAGATGATGCGCAACGGCTTCCCGCGCTGGCGCGCGTACTCGCGCATGATGTCGGCGTACGACATCTCGTCGACCCCGCCGATCTCATAAGTCGAGCTCTGCGTCGTCGGAACCGTCAGCGCGGCGACGAGGTACTCGAGCACGTCGTCGATCGCGATCGGCTGCGCCGGCACCTTCACCCACCGCGGCGTGATCATGACCGGAAGGCGCTCGACCAGCGACCGGATCATCTCGAATGAGAGGCTCCCCGCGCCGATGATGATCGACGCGCGCAGCTCGATCACCGGCACTCCCGATTCCCGCAGGATGTCGCCCACCTCGTGCCTGCTCTGCAGATGCGGCGAGAGCTGCTCGTCTCCGCTCCCGAGCGCGCCCAGATAAATGATGCGCCGCACGCCCGCGGCGGCGGCCGCCTCGCCGAAGTTGCGCGCGGCCGCGCGGTCTTCGCTCTCGAACGATCCCGTGGAGCCCATCGAGTGGACCAGGTAGTACGCCGCGTCCACACGGCGCAGCGCCGCGTCGAGGCTCGCGCGGTCGAGCACGTCCCCGGCGACGACCTCCGTCGGGCGCTTCACTTTGGACGTCAGCGCTTCCGGCTTCCGCGCGACGCAGCGGACGCGATGTCCGCGCTCCTCGAGCACCGAGAGCAGCCGTCCGCCGACGTACCCGGTCGCGCCGGTCAGGAGCAAGAGCGGAGCGGATGGAGTCATCGGGCCGACAGCTGCTCCATCCCTGTCTCGAGCGCCGCGGCGAAAGCTGGCTCGTCCCTGCATTCGCCCAGCGCGCGCGGCGGCGGCGGTGACGCGTCGGGCGGGTCCAGCTCGAACGACGTCGCGTTGTCGGTGACCGCCGGCCGGTAGATCCCGGCGAGAGCCGGTCCGTCCCAAGGCTCCGCCAGACGAATCAGCGCCGCCATTCAGACCGCTATACTTGGCATTATGCCTAGCTCCCTTGTCCTTTTGCCAAGCAGGCCATATATTTTCAGCACCCGATCCAGACCGCCATGAAGAAAGCCCGACTGCTGAACCGATTAAAGGTAGCGCGCGCGGAGCGCGGTCTCTCGCAGGGAGAGCTCGCGCGGATCGCCGGCGTCACGCGCCAGACCATCAGCTCGATCGAGACGGGCCAGTATCTCCCCTCGGCGCTGCTCGCCTTCGTGCTCGCCGACCGCCTCGGAAAACGGGTCGACGAGCTGTTCACCCTGTCAGAGGAATGAAGTCATGCCCGAATCTCCGATCCTGCGCGACGAGCGCACCGACTTCGTCGAGAACACCAGCTATCGCTGGGCATATCACCTTCTCTCCTACGGCCTGTTAGCGAGCGTCGCCTATCGCTCGTTCGTGAGAAACGAATCCTCCTGGGATCTGTTGGCGCTCGTCATCGCCGGCGGCGCGGTCGCGACGCTGTACCAGGGCACGCACCGCGTCCTGTCCTGGCGCTGGGCGATACTCACCTGGGCTGGAGTCGTGCTCGCGATCGCGATCGCCGCGAGCATCGTGCTGTTGTCGAGCTGAGACGAATCTCACCCGACTAGCGCACGATCTATCGCGGCCGAATCGTCATGCCGCCGCTTCCATCAAGTCGAGTAGCAGGCGCGTAGCGGCAGCGGTGCCGAACACAGTACATACCTCGAAGCCGCACGCCCGAATCCAGAACGAAAGGCTGCGCCCGGACCGGAGCAGCCATACGTCCGCGAGACCGAGCGCCGGTAGAATGACGACCAGCAAAAGGAACTTGCTCCACAGCTCGGCGAGAGGCAGCAAGAAACCCAGGGTGCATCCGACGGCAAACAGAAACGCGGCCCATGCCACCTTTTTTCTGCCCGACAGCCCGGACCCCAGAAAGAGGCGAAGGCCCGCAACCCACAGGGCACCGGAGGCTAAGAGGATCCCGGTTTCGACCAGAATCTTGCCTCCTCCTGAATACCGGCGAGAATCGCTGCTGGACTAGTTGGCAATCGGGACGACGCTGAACGAGTGCGGCGTTCCTCCCTGCAGCCGCACATACGGCACCGTCTGGCCGAGCGGCGTCCGGTCGGCGACGTACCTCTCGTTCGACGACTGCGCGAGCGCGGACGACTGCGCCGCAAGCGTGAGCAGAAGCGCGGCGAGCGGGATTCGAAACAGCGGGCGCTTCATGGAAGTCCTCTATTGCTGGGGATGACTTGATTCTACGGCCGCGCGCGCGTCGCGGCTCTCCACCCTTTCGCCACGACGCTCTCAGGGCTTCACCGCCGTCATCATCACCGCTTTGACGCCGAACGCCTCGGCGGACGACTGAGTCGACTCCTTGCGGAAGCGAAACCGCGGCACGACCGCGGAGCGGACCTTCTTGAAGCCCGATTCCTCGAGCAGCCTGAACATCTCTCCCTCCGGGAGAGCACCGCCAATTCAGCTGGCCCAGAGCTTCGGGTCGTTCACGATTGATTGCGAGAGCTGCTTGGCGCTGACGATGTCGGTTATCGACAGCCGGCCCCCCGGTCGCAGGACGCGGAACAGCTCTTCGATCACGCGCCGCTTACGGAACGAGAGGTTGATGACGCCGTTCGAGAGGGCCACGTCCACCGATGCGTCGGGAAGCGGGATATCTTCCATGCTGCCGGACCGGCAATCCATCGAAGTGCCGGCGGCGGCGGCGTTGGTTTGCGCTTTGCGGCACATGGCCGGATTCAGATCCACGCCGATTACCGTTCCGCTCGGCCCCACCTGCCAGCCGGCGACGATCGAATCGAGCCCGGCGCCGCTGCCGAGATCGAGGACCGTCTCTCCCGGCTTGAGATCGCTCCGGAGATGCGGATTGCCGACGCCCGCGAACGAAGCGACTGCTTCGGCGGGCGCGCGGTCCAGCCAGTCCGCCGGGTAATCGAACAGCTCGGCGGCCTCGCGCCCGTGATAGAAGTGAAACTCGCTGCGCGGATTGTCCGCGACCTCCTGATACATGCGAAGGATCTCGTCCTTCAGCTCGGCTTCGAGCGAAGCCTGGGCTTCGACAGCTTCAGTCATGTCGTCCTCCTGCGAGATGCCTGCGCGGTTGGCTTGTCTCTTTCACTTTACGATTCTCATCGACTCGCGTCACAACCACCGCGCAATGGTTCGCGATCGTTACGGCTGCCTCACCGCGGTCACGACCGCCACCGCATCCAGCGGTGATTCAAAGGCGATGAAGAGAACGCACGGGACGGCGCTCGCGCACACGCCGCTGTGCGGCAGCTTGGCGGGACCGTACGCGTAGCTCCCCGCCCTCAGTACTACCGGCGCCTGGCCATCGTAGGTCACGTGTAGCTCGCCGGCGAGCAGCACCATTCGCTCCGCCGAAGTGTGCCAGTGCAGCGGCAGGATCGACCTGGCCGGCAGCTTGAAGAACACGTCTACGTTGTCCTTCGAGGGGTCGCCGTGCACCACGGCGATGGCGCATCCGGCTGGCAGGAACGGGGGGCACGGTCCCCACTCGAGCTGCGGGTCCTCGGCGGTCAGCGCCAGCGCCGCCTCCTGCGCGGGAGCCTGCGCGCGCGCGATGGAGCCTGCCAGGCTGAGAACGAGCAGGGAAAACAGCGCCGCCTGCAACAGGCGGCCGAGCAGGGTGCGATGACGCATGGCGACTTCTCCTTCGGTTGAGGAAATCGTGCAACGCAGCCGCGCCGCTAAAAGCGGTGGACCGGGAAATCACACGGGCGTCGCCGCCCGGAAATCGAAGTCGAGCATCGCTTCTAGTGGCGCAGGATCGCGCCGCAGCCGCATGCGGAGCGCGGCGCCTTCCCAACAGTCGATCAGCAGATCTGCCATCCGCTCGCAGTCGGTTCCGGCCGGAAGGTCGCCCTGCTCGCAGGCCTCACTGAGGCAGGTGGCGATCTTTGCGGCGATCGCCTCGAAGCACTCTTCGATCTTCCGGCGGAACACGTCGCTGGTCCCGGACAGTTCCTGGCCCACGCCGCCCAGGAGACATCCCATGGAGCCCTCCTTCACGTACTTCTCGCTCGAACGCTCGAAGAAATCGCGGCCCCCGCTCGACCGCGTGCGCGATTTCTTCG
>JANLGX010000388.1 GCA_024654005.1 Gemmatimonadaceae bacterium
CGATTCCGTCGCGATCCTGGTGGCAATCAGGTGCGAAGGCGATGTCTACGCGGCACTCGTCCGCCAGTTCCGCGTGCCGATCGGTCGTGAGATCCTCGAGATCCCCGCCGGTACGCTCGAGGGCGGCGAGGTCGTCGGCAAAGCGCTCGAGGAAATCCAGCAGGAGCTCGAGCTCACGATCAAGCGCGAAGATCTCGTTGACCTCAACGCCGCCACCGGCATCGGTGCCGAGCACGGCATCCCGCCCTCACCCGGCGGTTGCGACGAGCACGTTCGGTTTTTCATGGTCAGACAGAGCATGTCCCGTGCCGAGCTCAACGCGTTGCAGGGCCGGTTGACCGGTGTGCTCGAGGAGGGCGAGCGCATTACCGTTGAGATCGCCAAGATGGAGAACGTCGCGAGCCTCGCGCCCGACGGCAAGACGCTCATGGCGCTCTATCTCTACAACCGTCTGCTCGAAACTGATTACTGACACCTCGTCGAAAAAAGTACGCCCACCTGTCTCTCGCGAGACAGGTGGGCGTTTGAGATGCCGTAAAAAGAGGACGCCCGCCGCTCTCCGAAGAGAGTGGCGGGCGTACGTTGTCGCTAGTTCTTGAGCCAGGTGAGGAGCTCGTCGCTGATCATCACGTCGTTGACCTGTTCGTCGCTGAGGCGCATGAACTCGCGGATGTTGCGGATCTGGAGGAAGCCAGTGTTGTCGAACTCGCGGCCGATGTCCTCGAGGAAACGGAACTCCCCGGACTGGTTGTTGACACCGAGGAACAGGAAGTACACCTGGTCGCCGCGCTTCTGCGAGGCGCGCAGCACCTCCCGCGTGCGATTCTCGTCGTTGTTCCGGCCGTCGGTCACGAACAGCACGATCGACTTGCGCTTGGCGGCGGGCGTGCCGGGCGCCGCGGCGGCCGCGGGCTTCTTGCCGAACATGCTACCGAAGAAGCTGGGCTTCTCGGTCTGCTGCGCGGCGGTCGGGGCCTGGAGCCAGCCGAATTGCTGCAGGCAGCGCTCGAGCACGTAGCTGTAGTCCGTGCCGCCGTTGTAGCCGGTGACGCGGTTGATGATCTTGCTCCGGATGTAGCCGTCGGTGGTCTCGGGCGTGATGGTGCCGACGTGCTGGATGTTGCTGGGCCCGTTCGAGAAGGTGAACATGTCGCCCTGCTTGTCCGGGTCGAACACCATGGCCCAGGGCACCAGGCGCTCGAGGAGCATCTGGGTCTGGCCGTCACGGTGCTCGTCGTCGAAGCTGCCGGAGACGTCCATGACGAACGCCATCTCGGCCGGCGGCGGGTTGCGGATGCCCTTCTTTTCGAGGCTGAGCTTGAGGCCGGTCGCGGTCTTCTGCATGTCGAGGGAAAGTGCCATGTCGTTTTCTCCTGTGGTGTTGTCTGACGGAATTGCTGACCGGTGGTCCGGTCAGACAGTGAGTCCTTCGATAATCTTCCTTGTGCCAACACCGAGCTCATCAACCTCGGTGACGTTGGGTTTGCGTGCACTGCGAAGCATCGAAAGAATGGTGGTGATGCTGCTCAGCCAGCCTGGCATGGCGACGAGGGTCGCATGTTGGACTGCTGTGATGAGTCTGAGAGGATGCTCCACCTGCATCTCCCGCACGCTTCCGCCGGAGCGAATTTGCGCGAGTGATTGGGTGAGGCTGCCGCTTCGTTCCATGAAGCGCTGGGCAAAGCTGGCTTTCGCCGGATCCTTTGCGGAGAGATGGTCGGCGACGAATGCGCCGGCCTCTGCCAAGGCCTCGATGTCGAAGCCGAGCTGTTCGGTCTGCGTGCTGACGGCCTCGATCTTTTCCTTGAGTGCAAGAAGCGGATCGATGCTCTGGTGCATGAGGCTGACGAGCTGGCTCAGCTCAACACGTGCGGTCTCCAGTTCTTCTGGCGTATCGATCGACTTGGTCGTTCGGCGCAAGAAGCTGAACATGCCGCCTGAATCGAGACCGCACACACGCTTGAGGTCGATGGAGCTGAGAAGCTCGGTCATCCGATTCACGTACCGCATGACGGTAGCGAGAAGTTCGGATTGGCTGAGCGTCAGGCTTTGTTCGACGAGCGTCGCGTAGGCCTTCTGCGCGTCGTGTCCCCACAGGATCGCCACACGGTCGGACGTGTCGTCAACGTTGACCGCGAGGATCAGCATGACAGCACGTTCACGAATCTCGGGCAGCATGTGCGGGTTGCGCATCATGATGTCGTCGCCCGTGACTGCGATCCGTACGCGTTGCTTGCCAGGCACGGCCGTCGGTTGAAAGACGGGCCGCGTCGACGGTGCAACAGGCGGTGGGATCATGACGCTCGGCGCGAGCCGCGGCGCCGGTGGCGCAACGGGTGCTGCGGCGGGCGTCATGATCCCACCGCCTGTTGCACCGTCGACGCGGCCCGTCTTTCA
>JANLGX010000390.1 GCA_024654005.1 Gemmatimonadaceae bacterium
CCATCAGAAAGTAGCGAAGGCCTAAATCAAGCCGGGAGTAACTCCGACCTCCGCGCTTTACCTCCTGGCTCCAGAACGGAGTTTCGAACTTGCTCCAAAAATCGTTGAAAATCTCATCACGATTGAGCTTCTCCTTTTCGGCGCGCATAAACACGAGGCTTCGTAGTAGATCGGACTGTGATAGGGGCCGTCCCTGGGAATTCAGCGAATAGAAAATCTCTTGCGAGTCGTCTCCCTCAGACAGCGCGATTTCAACAACGGAAAAGTCTTGTTGAAGCGCTTGGAGCAACGCAAATGCGCAGTCTTCCGCGTCCATCGTCCTTTCTTCAGACGTGGTTGCAATCCAAGACGAGATAGAGGACGAGAAATACAGATACCCTTCGACCAGGGCGCTCCGGGGCTCCGGCTTTTTCTTGCGACGAAGTCGGACTAATGGATGGAGCCGCTCGACTTCCTTACGGCTGCCCGCAAGGATGATTTCGCGAAACACTTCTCTGTTTAGCGTAGTGGGCCAAAGCTTGAAGCGCTCTTCCTCCGGATGTTCCATGACATCGGCATCTGCATTTTCAAGATATCTAGATGTAGATCGTTCGAGCGTCTTCCACTCGCGGCTACGCGCGATGTCGCGGTAGGCGCAGAACAACAGCTGCAGTGTCGCGAGTCGCTGCTGCCCGTCGATCACCAAAAACCGCTTCACCTCGCGCGGGGAACTGGGTCGTACGCCTTCAATTATCAGCGCGCCCAAGTAATGTGCATTGGTCTTCGTGCCCGAAACCTGCAGCTGTGCCTTCTCAACCACATCCTCCCACAGCGTTTCCCACTGCGGAATTTGGCCCAGACGTAGAGCCGCTGAAACATCGGCACGACATAGCGTAACTGCGAGTTAAAAAGTGCGTCGAGCGAACGCGGATTTGCCTGCATATGTTGGGGGAGATTGATTGTTAGGCCAGCACTTGAACCGAGTGCAGTTTCCGGCTCACGATGACTGCCAACATGGGCGCTTCGCGGTATTCTGGACCAAGGACGAAGACTGCACAATGGGAGGCCGGCGAGAGCTACCATTAGTAGTAGTGAGAGGTAAAATTGGCGCACCGGAGTCAACGGAATCAAAAAAGAATGAGGAGGTCGCTTATGACATGGAACGAGTTGCTTCGGTGACAAGGCCTAGATCCTCGGGAACTGGGGGAATCCCCCCGGATGGTTCTGGAGAGGTCGTGTTCGAGATGGTTAGGCGTGAGGTCAAGCTTCCGACGAGAGCAACGACGCAGTCGGCTGGCTATGACCTTTGCGCGCATTTGTCGGAGGGAGCTGTCCGAGTTGCGTCTGCCGGAGTGGAAACGATGCGTACGATCGTGCTCACCGATAGCAAGGCGGCAGTCCGGCTGGAGCCGGGCGAGCGAGCCCTAATTCCACTCGGCTTCAAGGCGCGCATTCCAGTTGGCTATCACGGCGAAGTCCGACCGCGTAGCGGCGCGGCGTTCCGGAAGGGGATCGAGATCCCAAACTCGCCCGGGACTATCGATTCGGACTACAACGGCGAGTGGATGGTGCCTGTGAAGAACGGCGACTCGATCCCGATTACGATTGAGCATGGCGAGCGCATCGCTCAGGTCGTGTTCATGAAGCACGAGGATATAGAGTTTGAGCGAGGCCAGGTTGGCCGGACGACGGATCGGGACGGAGGGTTCGGATCTACCGGGAAATGAGGGCGGCCGGGCAGGAGGAAGCATTGGACTTCCTTCGCACGGCCTATGAGGAGGCGCTGAGGTCATATAAGGCGGGCGGACTGCCCATCGGCGCCGTGATGGTAGAGAACGGCTCCGTTATCGCCGTCGGTCACAACCGCCGAGTGCAGGACGGAGACCCGATCGCGCACGGCGAGATGGACTGCCTGCGCAAGGCGGGCAGGCGCGCCGATTACTCCGGCATCACGCTCTACACGACGCTCAGCCCGTGCTTGATGTGCTCAGGAACGATCGTGCAATTCGGAATCAAAGCGATCGTGGTCGGCGAGGCCCGCAATTTCTCCGGCAACATCGACTTTCTGCGACAACACGGTGTGGATGTCGTCTTGTTGGATAACCGGGAGTGCTTCGAGCTCATGGCGCGGTTCATCCGCGAGCGGCCGGAGTTATGGTACGAAGACGTCGGCGGGCGAGATCACGCTTAGCTAGCCGACCGACAAGACGGAGATGTTCCCCCTTTCCCCGGTGAGGGACTTGTTGGTGGGAGCAGGAGGGCACGGAGCCCCTGTTGCCCTCTGGGGCTGGCTATCGAGCAAATAGGAGTTCCCACACCGGGAATTAATCGTTATATTCCCGCTATGGTAACTTGGGGGCGAAGCTGATTCTCCTTGGAATCCTAGAGTTAAGTGCAACCGCCCGCCAGCTCGACGCTGAGGGCGATGACATACACGCGTGGATTGCCGAGGTCCGCGAAAACGTGTGGGAATCGCCGTCGGATGTCCGACGTCTCTACCCCCAAGCAACGATGCAGGGCCCGCATGTGTTCACGTTTGACCTCGAACGAGCGGGTGTCTCAATCCGAGTCAGGGTGAATTACCAGTACGCGACTGTCGTCGTGTTGGGAGTAACCCCATTGCTGCAGGAACCTTCGCCAAGGACTCATGATCAACGCCGTCAAGACTGAAGCCCAATACCGCGCAGCCTTGCGGCGCCTCACGCAGCTGCTGAGTGAGAACCCGCAGGCGGGCACAGAGGCCGCAAACGAAATAGAAGTACTGTCTGTTCTTGTCCAGGCGTACGAATCCCGGCTAGTGGAGGAGCTGTTGCCGGACCCGATTACAGCCATCAGGTTCCGGATGGAACAAGCAGGACTAAGTCAGCGGGACCTCATTCCCTATATGGGAAGCGCCAGCCGCGTCTCTGAGGTTTTGGCCGGGAAACGACCTCTAACGCTGACGATGATCCGTGCGCTTCACGAAGGACTTCGCATTCCTGCGAAGGTATTACTCCGTCCTGCCAAAGCGGGTCCGCCGCGGGCACAGGTTCCGTCGCGGCCGGTGCGGGAAATGATCTCCCGAGAGTGGGTTCCTCCTGAAGCTTCATCATTTCAAGAGGACTCTCCACAAGTTTTTCTCGCGAGATTCTTCCCGCCTCATGCGGTACGTGCGGCTTTCGCAGCGTTGCCTCGCACGGGCAAACAAATCCGCAGTACGCGTCAGATTGATTCGTTCGCTCTAGCTGCTTGGACGGCAAGAGTCGCGCAGGGGGCTGCCAAGACCCCTCCCCGCGGTAGACACGATCCATCGTCGCTTAATCTGGACTTGATGCAACGGGTTGCACGGTTAAGTGCGCTCCCGCGCGGACCCCTCTTGGCTATCGAATTCCTATCTGATCACGGGATAGCCGTAGTTGTAGAACAACATTTGGCCGGCACTTATCTCGATGGCGCCGCTTTTTGGTTGGATGACAAATGGCCGGTAATTGGGCTGACGCTGCGGCATGATCGCGTGGACCATTTTTGGTTTACTCTGCTACATGAGATTGCACATATAGCTTTGCATATTCCGACCGCGGATAAAACCCGGACATCCGCCTTCTTCGATGACTTTGCAAACAGTGGAACCGACAACCCCTTGGAACTGGAAGCCGACGAATTGGCGAGCGAAGCACTAATCCCCTCGGCAGCATGGAAGCAAAGCCCTGCAAGTAATCTGCGAACCTCAGAAGCCGCGCGGCATTTGGCTTCAAGACTTGGAATAGATCCAGCTATTGTGGTTGGCAGAATGCACCACGAATTCCGAGGCTACTCGGTGCTTTCCGATCAGGTTGGCAGTAAGCTCGTTCGAAGGCTGTTTCTACGCGCGGAGAAATAATGGACCTGATCGAGCGCTTCCCCTATCGACCAGTCTTACGCTGGAAAGGCGCCGAAAAGTGGGCGCTTGAGACACTACCGGCTGACGTGCGAGATACGGTCCATCCTATCATTGAGCTCCGTCCCACGTCCAAATGGCGTTCCGCTGCAGCTACGAGGAATGTGGCCGCTTTTGAGAGTTTGGTGTTGGCAATCAACTCAGCTGTTCGCGGACCGTTCACACTGGATCTAGGTCTTACGGCACCGTACAGCTCGCTTGATCCACACGCGGTTTGGGGAATGATCCTGGGCGTCGTTAGGCGCGAGAACATCCCTCTGGTCCCTACCATCTGCATGCGTCCTTCGCCGTCACATGTGGATGGTATCAAAAGGGTCGCTGATGCAGTTCAAACCGGCGTGTGCCTGAGACTAAAGCCGCTTGATGTGTTCTCAAGGCCGTTCCTTGAAGAGCTTCCGAAGTTGCTAGGTACGCTAGGTATGAACAAGAACTCTGTAGATCTCGTTGTTGATCTCGAGATATTCGATTCTTCGCAACCGCCACTTCAAGCATTGATGGAAGCATTTCCATCGCTGGAATCGTGGCGGACTGTGACGGTCCTCCGCGGCGCCTTCCCGGACTCTTTGCAGGATTCTCCGATCGGCACGTCGACAATAAAGCGCGCTGACTTCGTTTCGTGGCGCACAGCTTTCGCGACGCAGATAGGTGTCTCTCTCATGTTTGGCGATTACGCCGTCCAAGGTGGAATCTATCGCCCTATCTCGGGACCGATAAATCGTATGGCAGCAAATATTCGGTATGCCATTCCAGAAAAGTGGCTGATCTGCAAGGGCGAGGATGTATTCGATGAGTCGGGTCCTGGATTTCGCCAATGGCCTGCGTTAGCGCAGCTCTTGGTGGAAAGGAAGGAATTTTCGGGGTCGTCTTTCAGCGCGGGCGACGAATTCATTGCTCAACATTCGCTCGCCTTTGAACCAACGGGCGATGCGAAAGGGTGGATCGGGGCCGGCCTCAGCCATCATCTCGTGTTGACAGGAAGGCAAGTTGCCAGTGTGGCGGGTGCGAGTCGTCTTCTCGCTACCAAGACTGGCCGGGTGTAGCGCAAGCCGTGAGCGCGAAACCCCGCCTGCTGTCCAAATCGGACTTCACCCTCGCCCTGACGTGCGAGGCCAAGCTGTTCTTCCGCGAGAACGGCTACCCCGACACACGCGACGACGACCCGTACATGCGTATGCTGGCGCAGGGCGGGTACATGGTGGAGGCGCTCGCGAAGGAACAGCATCCCGGCGGCATGCAGCTGGAATACCACCGGGATCCCCAGCGCGCTTTCGAGGAAACGCGCGCGCAGCTCGCGAAGGAACACGTCACGCTGTTCCAGGCGACGCTTCTCTGGAACCGCCGATTGGCGCGCGTGGACATCTTGGAGAAGAGCGGCGACACGCTGCGGCTGATCGAGGTCAAGTCCAAGTCGTTCGATGGCGCGACGCACTTCGCCAACCTCGCCGAGGGTGGCAGGGGATTCTTTCGATCCACCAGGAAGCCTTACGGCCTGCTGTCGAAGTGGCACGAGACCTTCGAGGACCTCGCCTACCAGACGCTGATACTCGAGCGCCTCTTTCCGGATCTCAGGGTTGAGCCGCACCTCGTCCTGGTGGACACGAGCAAGCGGACAGGCGTGGACGACGTGATCGGCCTCTTCGAGATCGAGCGCCACCTCGATCGAGACGGAACTTCCACCGTCCACACGGCCCGCTTCATCGGCGACCGCGCGTTGTTGCCGAAGCTGGATGTGTTGACCCAGGTGAAGGTGGCCGAGGAAGTCGAGTTGGCGCGCGACGCAGTGGATCTTGCCGCGAGCAACTTCGAGCGGCTGCTGGACGAACCGTTCGACAGCTTCGCGCGGCCGCACGGATCTCAATGCAACAAGTGTGAGTTCAATCACGCGGAGACGGTTCCGCTGAACGGCTTCCGCGACTGCTGGGGCGAGCTCGCCGACGCGAAGCCGCACGTGCTCGAGCTGTTCAGCATCGGCACGGTCAAGACGGCTGACAGGACGCCGATGATCGAATGGCTGGTGCGCGCGGGCAAGGCGTCACTGTTCGACATTCCGGAAGGGGATCTCGTAAAGGTGGACGGGTCTCTGGGGCCGGTGGCGGAGCGCCAGCGCCGGCAGATCAGTTGCGCCAGGACCGGTGAGATCTGGGTCGGGCCGGAGCTGAGCCAACGACTGTCCGCGGTCACGTACCCGCTGCACTTCGTGGACTTCGAGGCAACGAGACTGGCGTTGCCGTATCACGCCGGCATGCGGCCGTACGGCCTGGTGGCGTTCCAGTGGAGCTGCCACACGGTCGCCGCGCCCGGCGCCGCGCCCGTCCACAGCGAGTGGTTGAACGCCGAGAACCGCTGGCCGAACGAAGAGTTCGCGCGCACGCTGCGCGCGGCGATCGGTGACTCGGGGAGCGTGCTGACCTGGTCCTCCTTCGAGAAGACGACCCTCAATAAGGTCGCCGAGGAGCTACCGCAATTCGGGGTGGACGATCCCGGGCTGGCCACCTGGCTCGCCGACGTGAAGGCTCGGCGAATCGTGGACTTGGAACAGTGGGCGCAGCGGGACTTTCATCATCCGGGCACCCGCGGCCGCACGTCCATCAAGCCGACGCTCGACGCGATATGGCGCTGCGACGAGACTATGCGGGCCGAGTTCGAGGGGTGGACCGGGCTTCCCGCCGATCAATCCAGGGATCCGTATGCGTCGCTCCCGCCCATCGAGATCAACGGCGTGCTGCAGGACGTGGTCGAAGGCACCGGCGCGATCCGCGCGTACGAAGCGATGATGTACGGCGTGGAGAAAAACGATCCTGCGGCGAAGGCGGCGTGGCGCGAACTGCTGCTCCAGTACTGCAAGCTCGACACGCTCAGCATGGTCCTGATTTTCGAGCACTGGAAGCGGCTGTTTAAAGACTCTTGATCCAAATAGTAGTTGCCCCAGCCACGCTCTCGAGCGAAAGCGTCCGGCGAATCGCGGAGTGATCGAAGAGCTCAGCTTCGGCTGTCAGGAATTGCACGTGGTCCCGTAGCAAATCACCCAAGACCAAGTCGCGCAGGAATTCTGGGCCCGTTAACAATTCTTTGCGATTGTCGAGCAACGCGATCACCCAAAGGAAAGTTTGGTGTGCGTATTTCCAGTGTGGCAACCGATTGATCTCTTGAGACAACAGGTTGTAGGTTCTACTCCAGCCAATCGCGTAGCCCGAGTCGGCTCCCTCCGTCACACTTAGTGCCCCCGCCGCACCGAGCACGTCTAACGTGCGTTTGACCGCAGTGCGATTGTAACCGAGGGCGCGCGCGATCTCACCGGCGTCTGAATAATCCTGCGGATCTCGTTTGCGGAGGAGAAACGTGACTATATCAGCTCTCAACCCCAAACCAAAAAGGGCGCGCATGCGAAGTAGGAAAGCCGAAGGGCGATCAAGTGGCACGACCGTGCTCTGTTTAGGGGCACGCTGCATGAGATCCGTGGGAGGGGTACTAGGTCCGGCAAGAGATCGCCAGCGAAAGTCCTGGCCTTCTCTGACCATTACATGCGCCAATCCAGGTAGCTGAGCTGGAACGCCCGCCGGATAGTCGCGGGCCAGATTATTCAATCTTTGCACGCTTAGGTGTGCGCTGTTCGTCGCGCACCAGCTGACGAGCGCGTCCGCGAGGCGTGGCTCGCGTTCGACCATTGCGAGGGAACAAAGCACGAGGGCTTCCGGGTCGATAATGCTTTGCGTCGCAGCGGATTCCTGGCGAGCGGCCGGCGCACCGAGTTCGTGCCATTGGCGCCACAAGAGATCCAACAGGGCATCGGCGACCGCGGGGAAGCTAGTGGTGGACATCTTCCATCACGCTCGCAACCACCGCATCTATCAAGCGCGGGAACTCAGGCCCCGCGTCCTGAGTTTTCGCCCACTCCGCGGCCGAAAGTATCTCGTCGGATACCGGCGATAGCGCGACTAGATCGCTGTAATGAACGCCCCTCGCCGGCCAGTGATCGGCTGCTGCAAACAACTTCAGAGTGACAAGATCCTTGCGGCTCGCGAGTCCGACACGGAGCGGCTTGAAATCAAGCCACGTGAGTCTTTCACGAAACCCAGGCGGCAATCCATACCGCATCTGAAGCGACGGCCCAGTGTTGAGCCAATCCTCCGGGAGCCGGAGAGAGGCAGCGACTATGGCAACGCCTTCCAGTAGAGCAGGTGGGAGGTCGTTCGGCGCCACCAGCGCCCCGCCCTCCTCAACCGCGATGACGTCCGCGTCCGTAGTGGTGCGCGACACCAATCCGAGAAGATTGAGGGCGGCTCCCCCTACGATGACGAGACGGAGTTCGCCAGCTCCGACTGCCTCGAGATACTGTCCGAGGCGTCTGAACGCCTCTTCAAAATCGGAACGGGTTTTCATGATTACTATAATAGTAATGTCAAATAACTATTATAGTCAAGCACCGCAACTATAATAGTGAGTAAGGCATAAAGAGTGGTGCCGCCAGACTTGGCCTCGTACAATAAGTATGGTATACTCATCACATGAGTAAGCGCCTCCAGGTCGTCCTCGAGGATGCCGAATACCGGGATCTGGAACGCTGGGCCCGCCGGCAACGCACGACCGTGTCCGCCGCGGTCCGCCGGGCGCTGCGCGAGCTGCAGCGGTCCGAGCCCACGCGCGAGCCGCAGCGCAAGCTGCAGGTGGTGCGCGAAGCGGCACGGCATGCGTACCCGGCGCCCGACATTACACAGATGCTCGCTGAAATCGAGCGTGGATACGTCGGCGGAGAGGAGCAGTGATCTTCATCGACTCCAACATCCCGATGTACCTCGTTGGCTCCGGCGCGCGCCACCGCGCCGAGTCGCAGCACATGCTCGAAAGCGCGATCGCGAACGGCGACAGGCTGGTGACGAATGCGGAGGTGCTGCAGGAGATCCTTCACCGGTACGCTGCCATCCGCCGGCTCGATGCCATTCAGCCTGCGTTCGACGCGCTGCTGGGCGTGGTGGACGAGGTGTTCCCGGTGACCGATGTGGACGTGGGCCGGGCGAAAACCATTTTGCTCGGGAGCGCCGGCGAGCGGTCAGCGCGCGACGCGGTCCACCTCGCCACGATGGAGCGACACCGTATCCCGCGGCTCATGACGTTCCACGCCGGCTTCGACGGGTATCCAGGGGTGACGCGCATCAGCCCGGGCGCGTGACGACTGATCCGCGTACGCTCTGAGTCCACTGCCTAGGCCCCCCAATCGGGCCTTTGCCGCCCAGTGTGGACAACTAGATATATGGTTGACAACACTATTCTGTACTGATAGTATCAGTATACACAACTGTCGCCAACCGTATATCAATAATGCTCTTTCAAGCACCACGGCTCGCCGACGAGGAAGTGCGAGCCATAGACCGAGTCACGGAGCTGAAGGACCGCCTCGCATACGCGGTGCAAAACACGCCCCGCCGGTGGCAGGGCCTCCTTCGCCGGAGCGCACTCGCGCGAGCAGTGCAGGGCTCGAACAGCATCGAGGGATATGACGTAACCATCGATGACGCGATCGCCGTCGGCCTCGGCGAGGATCCCCTCGACGCCGACACGGAAGCGGTCGCGGCCGTCCAGGGTTACCAGCAGGCAATGACGTACGTGCTGCAGCTCGCCAACGACCCGCACTTCAACTACTCAGCCGATCTCGTCCGCAGCCTGCACTTCATGATGCTGCAGTATGACCTCGCAAAAAATCCGGGCAGGTGGAGACCCGGGCCGATCTACGTGCGCGACGACGAAAAGAAGGAAGTCGTTTACGAAGGCCCAAGTGCGGACATCGTTCCAGACCTCGCCGATGAGCTGGTGCACAGGTTGAACGCGGAGTCGGAGGAGCCGGCAATCGTGAGTGCCGCGATGGGGCACTTGAACCTCGTGATGATTCATCCATTCTCGGACGGCAACGGGAGGATGGCCCGCTGTCTCCAGACTTTGATCCTTGCTCGTGCCGGCACCCTCGCACCGCAGTTCTCCAGCATCGAGGAGTACCTCGGAAGAAACACGCGCGCGTATTACGACGTGCTCGCCGAGGTGGGCGGTGGGAACTGGCAGCCGGCGCGGGACGCGCGTCCGTGGGTCAGGTTCTGTATCACCGCGCATTTTCAGCAGGCCACGACGTTGCTGCGGCGCGCGAGAGAAATCGAGCGCCTGTGGGATTTCCTCGAGGAGGAAATCAGGGCGGCGGACGTCCCCGCTCGACTCATCTACGCTCTGGCGGACGCGGCGGCAGGTTTGCGCGTGAGAAACGCGACTTATCGCCCCGTGGCGGAGGTCTCCGATCAGCTCGCGACTCGCGATCTCGGATTGGCGGTGAAAGCAGGGCTGCTCGTGCCGAAGGGCGAGCGGCGCGGCCGGTACTACGAGCGGTCGCCGCGCCTGGCAGAAATCAGGCTGAAGACCCGGGAGCCGCGGCCAGCCACGGACGATCCCTTTGCGATGCCTTCGGACCAGCTCGTGTTGTCGGGCCTGCAGTCGCGCTGAGCTAGCAGCGCGGTAGTTTCTATCGCCGGCGACGCTTCTTCTTTGGCGGGGGCGGCTCGTTGATGAACTGCATGTTCACCGCCGACAGGTCGTCCGCGAACCACGCTATCAGCCGGCCCGTGAACTTCTCGGCCAGATAAAAGAGATCCGCGGGCGTCTTCGGGCGCACGTGCGCCACCAGCACGCCGTCCGCGTTCGAGATCTGGATGTAGCCGCCATGCGGACGCTGCACGTGCTTGAGGCGCGTCTTCGCCTTGTTGCTCCAGCTCCATGTGGCCGCGTCCTTGATGCGCGAGCGCAGCAGGCGGTACGCATCCTGGCCCGGCGCGGGGATCACTTGCAGAACGAGCATTGGAAGTGCCTCCGATGCTGAATGTGGTACTGCTAGACTCCAGCTTACCGCTTCTCAGGCGGGGATGACCTTGATGCCCTCCTGGCTCCGGAAGTCTTCGTCGAAAGTCGCGACGAAACCGGGGCGATTTCTGCGAGCGACGGCAACGATCGCGGCATCCACGAAGCTCAGCTCGCCCGTCACCTGCTGACGGAACCCGGAGAATGTCTCGAGAAACAGATCCGAGCAGGGAACGAACTCGACTTCTCGCGCCTGCAGGAGCGTGGTGCCCACTCTCGCCGCGACTTTCAGGCCGGTGCGCGCACGCAGCACGGTGACCACTTCGAGAAAAACGTACTCCAGCAGGAGCGCCTCACCCCACTCGCCGCCGGCGAGGCGGACCATCGCGCGCGCGGCCGCCGCATGATGCACGTCGCGTGTATTGTGATAGGCGATCAGAAAGCTCGAGTCGAGAATTATCACGCGAGTGCCGAGCTCACCGGCCGTAGGCGATCGCGTCTATTTCGGTGCTCAGATTCTCGTTGCCGTCCGGGTACGGCTCAGGGACGAGATCGCACAGGCTCCCGCTCCTCGGCAGCGCTTCGGGCCGCGCGAGATACACCCGAATGGCGTCCGATACCGCCTCGCCCATCGTCTTGCCGCCGAGCGCTGCTTGGGCCTTCAGCTTCCGGTACAGATGCTCATCGAGGTTCCGGATCGTGGTGTCCATGCAACCATTGTAACACAATGATATATCATATGCAACGCATACTGGGCGTTAATGCCCTCATTCATGGGTCTGCTGAGATGGGGGTTGAAAATGCACCATAAGATGGTGTAAAATACACCACCCTATGGCGAATTTAAAGGAAAGACATCTCGGGCCGGCAGTGCGTGTAGCGCTGACCGATACGCCCGCGGTCCTGATCGTCGGTCCCAGGCAAGCGGGGAAGACCACCCTCTGCCGCATGGTTGGGGCGCACGACACTCGCAGCTTCATCACCTTCGACGACGCCAATGCGCTGGCGTCCGCCAAGGCGGACCCACAAGGCTTTGTCGCGTCACTACCCCGGCACGTCGTGCTCGACGAGATCCAGCGCGTACCGGAGCTGTTGCTCGCACTCAAGCTGGAGATCGACACGGCGCGCCAACCAGGCCGATTTCTCATGACCGGCTCCGCGAACGTGCTGGCGCTTCCAAGAATAGCCGATTCGCTCGCCGGTCGAATGGAGGTGATCACGCTGTGGCCGCTTTCCCAGGGAGAAATCGAAGGCACGCCGGAACGATTCCTCGCGCGAATCTTCGGCGATGATTTCCGGGCAGAGGTAGCGATCGGCGATGCCCGCGAGTCGCTGATCGACCGCGCGCTCGCTGGCGGCTACCCGGAAGTGCTCGCCCGGAACGCCGGCCGGCGGGATGCATGGTTCGCGTCGTATCTCACGACGATACTTCAACGCGACGTACGCGATATCTCCAACATCGAAGGGCTGACCGACCTTCCTCGGATACTTCGATTTCTCGCGAGCAGAGCGGGAAAAGTCCTGAACGTTGCGGATGCCGGTCGTGCCCTGGGCGTACCTCACACCACGCTCGCTCGATACCTCAGCCTGCTCGAGAATACCTTCCTCATCCGGAAGATCCCCGCGTGGGCGGGGGATACCGGGAGACGGCTCACGAAAGCGCCGCGAATAGTGCTCACCGACACGGGGCTGGTCACGCATCTGGATGGTATCACCGCGGACTCGCTCGCCGGGGATTTCACCCGGGCTGGAGGGCTGCTCGAGAATCTGGCCGCCATGGAACTGATCAAACAGTCAGGGTGGAGCGCGACGCGCGCGAACCTCTACCACTATCGCAGTCATGGCGGGCAGGAAGTCGATTTCGTGCTGGAAGCCGCCGATGGGCGACTCGTCGGAATCGAGGTCAAGGCCCGGACCACTGTGAACGACTCCGACTTCGGCGGACTGCGTTCGTTTCGCGACGCCGTCGGCCGGCGATTCCACCGTGGAATCGTATTGTACGGCGGCTCGGCTACGCTGCCGTTCGGAGATCAGATGACCGCGGCTC
This sequence comes from Gemmatimonadaceae bacterium, assembly GCA_024654005.1. GTDB lineage: Bacteria > Gemmatimonadota > Gemmatimonadetes > Gemmatimonadales > Gemmatimonadaceae > JACDCY01. The sequence goes on from JANLGX010000390.1 coordinate 12,774, forward strand.
CGATCAGTGCGCTTTGGAGCTGACGGGATACCCTCCTTGCACCGCCGTCATCAACGGTTTGGTACTGTCGCCGCCGCCATCGCCGCGAACAGGTACGACAGGTTCGCGGTTCCGTCCATGATCGGCTCGTTGGTCGAGTAGTCGCCGAGGTCGTCGTGGTACACGATGAACCCGGTGTTGAACCGCGCGTATTCGTCCGGCTCGAGCAGCCGGATCCCGCGCAGGTTCTCGTAGATGGACCGGTACACGGGCCCGTCGAGCAGGCCGCCGAGCTGGGTCTGTACGCCGAGCAGGTCGGCGACCTGCGAGTGGGGCTTTTGCGCCCACACGCCGCCGTTCGGGAAGCCGATGATCATGGACGTGCCCCACGGATTCACGCCGAGGAGCCAATCGAGCGCGGCGACTTCGTATTCGCGGAAGGTCTCGTCGCCGGTCATCTGCCGGTACAGCAGCGCCTGCGTGGCGAACGAGGCCATGAGGTTGTTCGAGCACCAGATGAACGGAATGCCGACTCGGAACCCGTTATTCGCGCGATTCACGACGGCCTGCAGCCCGCGCCGGTAATACTCGGCATCGACGGTGCCTACGACTCCGGGCGAAAACTCTCCTCCTGCGGTCACTTCCAGCGGTATGCCTCCATGCTTTGGGTCCAAAGCGCGAGCAATTTCATAGTGTCCGTTGTTGTGCCAGGGAAACCATTGGTAGTGTCGCGCGGTGTCGGCGCCCATCCAAGGCGTCACGGGCTCGTGCTCCGCGAAACGCAGCGCATCACTCAGATAGCGCGGGTGGCCTATCAGCGCGAACAGCTCCGCCGCCGCGAGCTCCATGTCATCCACCCAGTTGTCTTCTTCATAGAAGTAGGGCGAGCGGCCGGGCGCGGTCTGGCAGACGCCGGGAAAGCGCTGGCCGGCGTCGTACGCGAGGATCGCCTTCTTGCGCAGCCGCTCGGCGAAAGTGACATCGTGCTCTCGCAATAGTGACGCGCCCAGTGCGAAAGCTGACGCGTATTTACCGGCGGTTGACGCGAGCCCGTCGGAGCGGTTCTTCCCGGTGAACAGCCCCTGCGGCTTGCCGGTGCACGGATACACGGGACGCCAGCTGCCCTTCCCCCAGCCGTAGTCCGACGTATCGGTCGGCGGCAGATCCCAGTACGAGTGATCGCGATCGTCGGCAATCTGGTTGAACACGATCAGCTCGTCCGTCGAATCCTCCGCGGGGAACATCTTCGCCAACCAATTCAGCCCGTGTCGCGCTTCGTCGAGCACGTCGGCGATTCCGTTGGCACCCGGCCTCCCCCACGCGTCGAACTTGTCGGCGAACGCGCGCGGGTTGTCGCGGTACGCCATGAGCAGCATGAACGTCGCGTGCGCGGACGTCGCGACGTACTGCAGGAAATCCGCGGCGTCGGCCCAGCCGCCCTGCACGTCCTGGTATTGGCCGGTGCGCGTCGGATGATCCACGATGAGCGCGTCCTGGTTGTGCACCCACGTCTGGAACAGCGGGTTCCAGCCGGAGCGCTGCTGCCGCATGTAGTACAGCAGCGTGTCCGCGGCGCCGGCGTACACGTCGCGCCCGATGCGCACGGGGCGCGACTCGATCCCGCCGGCGATCAGCGTGTACGTGCCCTCGCGGCGGAGCGCGGTGAAGTCGAGGCGGAAGGTCGAGCGGCAGGCCGCGAACGAGCCGGTCGCCCGCGCCGGCGCCGGGCCCAGCACCCGGCGATTGCGCGCGTCGCGGACCTCGAAGGAGGAGAAGCTCGCGGAGTCGAGCGAGCAGATGACGGCGATCTTGGGAGCGTCGGGGAGGTAGCCGACCTGGTTGGTGCGGATGAAGCTGTTGCTGTCGGCTGCCACCAGGGAGAGAAACAGGAAAGCACCGTTCATCGCGAAACGAACTTATTCCTGGTGAAGCAGCGCGGCGAGCTTCGCAATCCGGATGTCTGGTCGAAATCCAGCCAAACTGCGCCGCCCCACTCCGGCACGTAATTGCGCGCCATCCTTCGATCCTACCAGCTCTCCTTGCCGACTCTGTCACCCCAATCCACCAGGGAGTGGCGATTGGATTCGGTGACCCTCTCGAGCATGTCCTCGAGTTTCCAGGCCGGCGGCGCTGGCCGGATCACGATCGCGCCATCCTCGATGGCGATCTGCACCCGCGCATCTTCGGTCATGTCCGCTTGGGCAGCGAATGCCTTGGGGATCCGCACGGCCAGACTGTTTCCCCAGCGCTGAATGGTGGTAATCATCGGGTCTCCGGCTGGTATCTACAATGAATACAGTTAACTGGATTCGCTCACACAACCGTCACCGAGGGCGCGCCGATGGAATGCTGTCTTATCGCGTTCGGGCATGACGCGCTGCGCCCTTCTCCAGGAGGTCGTGCATGAAGCTCTGATACGATTCGCCGCGGTCCGCGGCGATTGCGCGGATGCGCTCGAGCAGATTCGGGTTGATCCGGAAGGAGATCGGCACCTTCGTGGCGTCCCCCACCGGGGGTCGGCCGATCGGCCGCATGGCACGGTATTGCTCCTCCGTCAGCGGCGGAATGTCAGAGTAATCGATCTCGTCGTCGGGGATCGGTCGCTCTTTGGTACTCTCTCTCCAGGCGATCTCGGGCGTTCGCTTGCCGCGCGCTGATGATTCTCGTCGTTTCGCCATCGGTACCGATCCTCTTGGTGTAAGCGACAGTGATAATTCTGCCGTCCGGAAGGACTCCGATCAACAAACGGCGCGGCTCGACTTGCGAATGCTTGAAGTCGGGGCCGTCGAACGCATTCGGGTCGCTAAAGGCTCGTGTAGCCTCGTCGAACGAGATCCCGTGCTTCCTGAGATTCCGCTCGGCCTTCGCCGGGTCCCAGGAAAACATTACTTATGTATAGACGTAATAGCAAGCGCGGGCATGCGATCACGATGTCCGCGGGAGTCTGAAGTGGCGTCATCGATCTGTTTCGGGCAGAAAAACCCACGCGCCGCGGAGCCATTCCGCGAGCTCCGCCTCGCTCATCTCCCGGCTCGCCAGACGTTCGATGATCGCTGCAACTTCGACCTCGGCCGCATTGATGTCGCAGCCGTTCAGTCCCAGGAAGACGTACGCGGCCAGGAACGCGGCGCGTTTGCTCCCGTCGATGAAGCCGTGGGTCTGAGCGAGAGCTGTGGCGTACGCGGCCGCGAGCGCCGCCAGGTCGGCCGACGGGTCGCGGTCATGCAGCTTGCGCGGCGCGGCCAGCGCGGATTCGACGATGGCCTGGTGGTGATCGAATATGGGACCGCGCTGAATGGCGAGCAGCATCCGGCGGGTGAGCCAGCGGGGCTCGCGGGAACGCACCAGCTATCGCTCGAGCTGCCGGAGGGCGTTCCGGAACTTCCGCTCGCCGCGGTCGTGCACGGCCATGGCGTCCTCGAAGTCCGGATCGAAGGGAGTCACGAGCAGCCCTTCCTCTGTCTCGATGACGTGGACTTCGTCGCCCGCCGCGAGGTGGAAGCGGTCGATGATGGCCTTCGGCAGGACGACAGCGACCGAGCCGCCAAGCTGCTTGAGCTTCGTTGACTTCTGCATAGGGCCTCCCAAAGGGTGAGATATATATAAAAGTTTAACCCTAGGAAGGCGAGTGTTGGTCGAGCGAGTTGGGAGCACTCCGAACGGTCCGCTCCAAACTGCCACACTCCAAACTTGGATCCCCCGTCCAAATCCCAGTAGCTAGATCAACAGCAACGGCACGTCATATCGCTCGAGCTGCCTGTCTCTTGTCATCAGTGTCAGCCCTCGCACTCGCGCCTGCGCGACGAGCATCCTGTCGAACGGATCGGGATGATGGGCCGGCAGGCGGGCGCATTCGGCGACATCCGCGAAATCGAGCGTGGTGGTAATGAGACCGGATTCCAGCACGGCCGCCTCGATACTGGCGGGCGCGCGCAGCTTGCCCGTCGCGGCTTTCAGGGCGATCTCCCAGGCGGACACGACGCTCACCACGACGGTCCGGGCGCTGGTGAGTATCTCACGGGACGAGCGGGTGAGCCGCCTGTCTCCGGCCAGCACCCACAGCAGGACATGCGTGTCGAGTAGCAGCCTCACTCGTCGCCCGCGCCGCCGTCGAAGTAGCGCTGGATCTCCGGCGGCAGCGGGGCGTCGAAGTCCGCGGGCACGGTCAGCTTCCCCTTGAGAACCCCGAACTTGATCCCGCGTCCGGGGATGGGAGTGAGCCGGGCCACCGGCTTCCCCCGCCGAGAGATCACGATCTCCTCGCCCTTCGCCACCTGATCGATCAGGTCGGAGAAGTGGGTCTTGGCCTCATAGATATTGACTGTACCCGTGCGGCGGCGGGGCGCGTGATCCTTTCCCATGGAGGGAAAGCTATGTGCCGCGGGCGTACTTGGTCAAGTTGGTCAAGTTACTGGGATTTGGATTCCCCTGCAGAATTCCCGGAGCTAATGCCTAAGGGCGTGGCCTCGCCTTCGGATCCGTAAGCGTGTTCGAATCGATTGACAGCTTCTCCCACCACTCATTCCCGGTGAGCTGCCGGTCTCGAAGAATACGCAGGGTCGGCTTCTCCCCCCGCTCCCTCGCCTCGCGGTAATCGAGAAACTCCTTGTTGGTCGCCGGGTCCTGCAGGTCCCGAGCGTACCCGCCGCGGCGCACGTGCGCCTTGAAGCTGTCCCACCGGTCCTTGTTCCTGAACCGCTTCTGCAGCATGTCGTTCGCGCACGTGTCGCACACCATGTACTCGGCGGGCGGCTCCCACAGGTACGGCTTGGAGTAGTCCTCCACGTGCGCCTTGGTCGGCGTGTCGGGATCGCCGCACAGCTCGCACTCGGTGTGGCGCAGCTGCAGGTGACCGGACTGGAGCAGGTGCGCGCGCTCCGCCTCCTTCTCGTCCCGTTCCTTGCCGGAGTATCCGTTGTAAGGGTTGTAGCCCACTGAGTGGCCTCATCTTTTGGAGTAGCTGCGTAATATGCCTTAGGGGACGTCTGAGCGGTCAGGGTCCTGGGATTTGGATTCCCCGTCCAAATTCCGGGAGCCTGCGCGATCCAACCGCGCCGCCTACGTCACCGTACGTATGGGAGGCCTTTCAAGGCGGGGCTAATCTCCGGCCGTACCACTCAACCGGAGACATCAATGAGCTCGATTCGTTCGCTGCTCGCCGCCCTGGTCCTCGCTCCCGCCGCGATTTTCGCGCAGGACCCAGCCGCCGCGGCCGCTCGCCCATCCATCACTGTCGGCGCGTTCGAGTACGGCACCGTCGCCGCGCAGATCGCCAGCGACCGCGCCACGCGCAGACGCCTCGAGAAAATGGGGATCCGCGACGGCGCCAACTTCGCCGAAGCGCTCGGCATCGGCGCCGCCGACCTCATCATCGAAGAATTGATGAAGACCGGCGCGTTCCGCGTGCTCGAGCGGAGACAGCTCGACGCGATCAGGCAGGAGCAGTCGATCCAGCCCGACTCCATCACCAGCGCGTCGCCGACGCGCGTCGCGCGGGCCCGCTACATCGTGTCGGGCTCGGTCACGCGGCTCGGCTTCGAGGAGAAACACCTCGGCGGACTCGCCGGCCGCGTCGCGTCGTCGGTATTCCTCTACGGGCTCGGCGGCAAGAAGAACAGCACGTTCGTGAACCTCACCGCGCGCGTCATCGACTCGGAGACGGGCGAGATCATCGCGAGCTTCACCGGCGAAGGCAAATCCAGCAGGGGCTGGGGCGTCACGGTGTTCGGGATGGGCGGCTGGGGACTCGGCGGAGCGAAGATGGGCAGCGACAATGTCCGCGAGTCTGCGATCGGCGAAGCGACGGCCGAAGCCGCCGCCGGCATAGCGGAGCGAATCGGACAGCTGAGAGCGACGCTGGCGGCCGGGGCGTAATCCGGCCGCCCGCGGGCGTCGCTATCCGGCGCGGAGCATGCGCTCGACGCCGCGCATGCGCGACTCGATGCGGCCGCACATGCTGTCGCACAGCCGGAAGACGTTCTTGTCCGTGAGCCGGTAATACACGAACAGCCCTTCCTTGCGCCGCGCGACGAAGCCGAGCGAGTGCAGGATCTGCAGGTGCTTCGACACGTTGGCCTGGCCGAGCCCGGTCTCCTCGACGAGATCGTTGACGGAAACCTCGCCGCGGCGGAGCGCGGCCAGGATCTGCAGCCGCGCGGGCTCGCCGAGCGCGTGGAAGCGCGCGGCGACCAGCTCCATCAGCTCGGGAGACATCTCGCCGTCCTTCATGCCACGCTCCCGGCAAGCGTCTCGCGCTCGACGGGATTGCCCGCCGCTTCCCAGCCGACGAAGCCGCCGGTGAGATTGACGACGTCCTTCACGCCGCGCGCCTGGAGCAGGCTCGCCGCGATCGCGGAGCGCGCGCCGGTCTGGCACTGGAGCACGACGGGCCGGTCCGCGGGGATCTCCGCTAGCCGCTCGGGGAGGCGGCCGAGCGGAATGTTCGGCACGCCGGGGATGTGTCCGGCGTCCCACTCGGAGCGAGCGCGCACGTCTATCACATTGACCGCGCCCGTCTTCATCCTGCCGACAAGCCTGGACGAATCCTCCTGCGCGACGGTGTCGAGCTTGCGGCCGCCGCTCGCCCACATCGCGACGGCGAAGCTCGGGAAGTAGCCGACGACGCGGTCGAGTCCGATCATCGCGAGATCGCGCGTGGCTTCGGCCGCGTGCGCGTCGTCGGCGATCAGATAGAAATTCCTGTCGTACGGGACGAGCCAACCCGCCCATGTGTTGAAGCTCTTGCCGAGCGGGATGTTGATCGTGCCCGGTACGTGTCCACGCGCGAACACGGGGGCGGGGCGCGTGTCGATCACGAGCGCGCCCGCGTCGAGCGTCTTGCCCAGCTCTTCCGCGGGGAGCTGCCCGGGCTCGCGGAATTTGCCGAGCACCGGCGGACCTTGCCGGTTGATGCGCTTCATCTGCGCGAAATACTTGGGCGGCTCGGGCTGTCCCTCGAGCACCGCCCTGACGAACGTCTCTTCGTCGTCGATGTCGAACGCCCAGTTGAAGCGGCGCTCGTAGCCGACCGTGCTGTGCGGCACCGCGCTCAGCCCCTTGCCGCACGCCGAGCCCGCGCCGTGTCCCGGCCAGATCTGCAGCCAGTCCGGCTGCTCGCGCTTGAACTTCTGCAGGCTGGCGAACAGCGTCCGCGCGGCGGCGTCCATCGTGCCGGCGATGCCGGCCGCCTTCTCGAGCAGATCCGGCCGGCCGACGTCGCCCACGAAGACGAAGTCGCCGGTGACAGCGGCGATCGGCTCGTCGGCCGCGGCGGTGTCGGTGACGAGAAAGGTCAGGTGCTCGGGCGTGTGACCGGGGGTGTGGATCGCCGTGATGACGATGTTGCCGACCTTCATCGTGTCGCCGTCGCGCAGCAGCTTTGCGCCGCCAGCTTTGGCGAAGGCGTACTGCCAGTCCGGTCCGCCCTCGGCGGAGAGGCACATGGTCGCGCCGGTCGCGGCGGCTAGCTCGCGCGTGCCGGACACGAAGTCGGCGTGGATGTGCGTCTCGGTGACGTGCGTGATCTTCACGTTCTCCGCCGCGGCCGCGCGGATGTAGTGCGCGGAATCGCGGTTGGGATCGATGACGATGGCGGCGCCCCTGGCGCCGCAGCCGATCAGGTAGCTCGTCTGCGCGAGCTTCTCGTCGTAGAAGCGTTTGACGATCATGGCTGGTCTCCTGTAGTCAGCTCGTCGCCGGCGCCGCGGGGGCGCGGCCGGATGCGAGCGCTCTGACCATCGCGGGAACGTCGCAGGACGCGCGGTTGTAGGGAAGACGCGAGAGGAGCAGCGCCATCCCGCACTTGTCCGTGACGCCCGCGAAGACGAGGCCGGAGCCGATGCCGGCGGGGATCAGCGCGAACGCGGGGTTCACCAGGAATCCGAGGATTCCGCCGATCGCGGCCAGCGAGCCCGCGAGGATGCGGACCTGGCGCTCGAGCGACAGCCGGCGCTTGCCGCCGCCGACGGGCAGACCGGCTCCGACCCACGCGTTCATCCCGCCCTCGAGCACGTGCAGGTTGGCCATGCCGGCCGCCTTCAGCGCCGCTTCGGCTCGGCGCGCGCGGCCGCCGGACTGGCAGACCAGAATCACCGGGGCGGACACGCCGGAGATCTCGGCGGAGTGCTCGGACAGGGTGTCGAGCGGGACGTTGTAGGCGCCGCGGATGTGGACGGACTCGAATTCGCCCGGCGTACGGACGTCGAGCACGCGGACGTCCGGGCGGGAGGACGTCAGGGATACGAGGTCGGTCGGGGTGAGCAAAGGAGCAAGGGTCAGCATGGCTTGTTTTCGGGTGTGGTCGGGTAAATCAAGTATATCATTGAATAGTAATATAGGTCGCGGAGAGGGTCAAGCTGGAGGAGAAAACAGGGTTGGGTGACAGGTAATTGGTTTTGGTTGTGGTTAACTACTGGTTACGGGTTGACGGTTGGGCGGTGACGGCGGACTAACCGGAAACCATCGACCAGCAACCGGTCTTTAACCAAAACCAAGACCTAGAACCTGTCACCCAACCCTGTTCTTCAGCTCAGAACTGCATTCGTCAGCGGTACAGTCTGTACTGCGCCACCCGCTGCCGGAATCGGATCGATTCCTCTTCCCAGCGAGCGAGCAGGCTGTCGATCGCGCCGGACTCGACCGCGCGGCGGAGCGCCGCGGTACCGGACAGCCGCTCGATCCCGGTGTCGCGCCAGCGGAATTCACTCGCGTGCCGCGCGTATATCGCGCGCAGCATGTGCGCGCCGACGTCCACCGGGCGCACGGCGTTCCGATCGGTGACCGTGACCCGGATCATCGGGATCGTCTGCCCGCCGAACTTGGCCGGCTGTTCGATCGGGCGGGAAGTGGAGTCGAAGCGCACACCCGGCAGCCGCTTCGCGTTCAGCTCGCGCGCGATCGCGCCGGCGTCCGTGAGCCACGGCGCGCCGATGAGCTTGAACGGCGCGTCGGTTCCGCGCCCTTCATTGACGTTCGTCGCCTCGAAGAACACGGTGCCCGGATACAGCAGCGCGGCGTCGAGGTCGCGGATGTTCGGCGACGGGTTGCGCCACTCGAGTCCCGTCTCGTCCCACCACATGGACAGCCGGTAGTTCTTCATCGGGACGACAGTGGCGTCGGAGTCTATCAGCCCCGCGCCGATCAGGTAGCGCGCCATCTCGCCGGGCGTGAGGCCGTAGCGCAGCGCGACCGGGTGCAGTCCGGTGAACGACTTGTATTGCGGCTCGAGCATCCCACCCTCGATCACGTCCGCCCGGATGGGATTGGGCCTGTCGAGCACGACGAACCGCTTGCCCGCCGTCTTCGCGGCCTCGGCGGCGAGCGTCATCGTCCACACGTAGGTGTACACGCGCGCGCCGACGTCCTGGATGTCGTACAGCAGCACGTCGACGTTCTCGAGCATCGCGGGAGTCGGCGTGAGCGTCTCGCCATAGAGAGAGAACATCGGAACGCCGGTGGCCGAGTCGACGGTGGACGCGACCTTCTCGCCCGCGCGCGCCACGCCGCGCACGCCGTGCTCGGGGCCGAAGATCGCCGTGAGCCTGACGCCGGGCGCGCGGTGCAGGAGGTCGATGGAGCTGGTACCGGCGCGATCGCGGCCGGAGTGGTTGGTGATCAGGCCGACGCGGAGTCCGCGGATGAGGTGGAGGGAATCGCTGAGCAGCACTTCGATTCCGGGGATGACTCCGGTCAGCTCCGCCGGGGCCGGCTCGGCAGCTTGCGCGGTGTTTTGCGTGGCAGGCGGAGTGCCGCAGCTCAACACCCAGGCAGTTGCAAGGAAAAACGCTGCGTGCTGCGTACTGCGTCCTAGAAAGTATGTCGCGCGGCGCGATGGTGTGCGGCGCCACAGGCTTCTCATGACCGATCCTTCAGTGCCAGTGGGTTTCCGGACGCTGACGCTCGCCCGGAATCCTGCTAGGACGCAGCACGCAGCACGCAGCACGCAGCGCTGTTCAGCAGCACGCAGCGCCGTTCAGCAGCACGCAGCGTAGTTCCGTGCGCACTCGCCGTTACTGGACGGTGAATGTCGTACTCATCCCCTTCTGCCGGTGATTGCCCTGACTGTCCGTAATCGGGCAGTACACCGTGTACGTGCCGAGTGTGAGCGTCGGTGTCAGTGTCGCGGTGCCGCCGGGGGGGATGGGATCGCTCTTCCACTCCTGACCGTTGCCCTCTATCTCGAACGCGTGGGTGTAGGTGCCCTGGTTCATCGCGTGAAAGTTGAACGTGCCGGGGGAGACCACGCCCTGGCTGACGACGACGCTCCATTCGGTGAGCGGGACTTCGATCACGGCGGTGTCGTGCGTGGCGGTGGGGGCGGGTGTCGCCAAGCCTGCTTGTGTGTCGTTCGCGGCTGAGTCGTCCGTCCCTGCGCACGCCGCGAGCGCGAAGGCAAGAGATAGTGCGGCGAGCTTGCTAGTGGTTCTCATCGTCCCTCCTGGAGGTTCGGAGCTACTTCGGCTCGGTCGGATGCTCTGGTTCCACCCACGCAGCCCATCCGCCGATCAACGAAACGTAGTGCCGCGACCCGCGTCACGGAGAATCCCGGGTCATCCGTGCTCCCGGTCGCTTTCAGAAAGAACCGATTGCACGGATCGCACCAGTGGGAGCTAGACTTCAGCCATGAAACGGGATCTGATCAAATGGGGCGCACCGCCAATCATTGCGGTGGTTATCGCGGGCTGCGGGGGCGAACGGAGCGGCCCGGACGCTACGACTGTCTCTACGAGCCACCCTGCAGGTCCGGCAACCGGCGTGGTAGCGGGCGGGTCCGACCTCTGGTGGCGGAACGAGACGTACCGGGAGCTCGACGGCGACGAGGAGAACGCCGAGCGCCTGGTCGCGACGGTGAGCAAGGGACCGCTGGACTTGACGATGGTGCGGCTGGAGATCCGAACGTCGAAGGACCGCATTCTGTACCGGCACGAGTGGCCCGCGACGTCGTACATGAAGTACGGCGCGCCCGGGTCCGCGAAGGATTCCGCGGCGGTGCTGCGCGCGGCCGAGCTGCAGATCGGGAAGATCTTCGCCGACTCGGCGTTCATCACCGGATCAGCCGCGCCGCGCTACTCGGGCAAGACCGAGCCGGACCTCGACGCGATCAGGTACGACATCGCCGAGCACGAGTATCGCACGGCGAACGCGCTGAAGCGGTGGGCGCCGCTGCCCGCCGGCGCGTACGACGAGCTCAACACGTTCGCGCGCGCGGTGCCGCTCGCGCGCATCCAGGCAGTGGCCGCCGAGACGGGCGCGATGCCCGCGTTCTGGTACTACGCGGGCGGGGAAGAGACGTACGTGGTGGCTTGGAGTCCGACCGAAGGGCGCCTGGTCCGAATAGCCTCCTGCTGCTGACGGTTCCGTGGATCGGGGTGGCGCGGTGGCGGACGAGGTGTCCTCATAGCGCGCGTGGTAGCGACCGTAGTTTGGTCGCGTAGCGCGCGAAGAGGACACCTCG
>JANLGX010000393.1 GCA_024654005.1 Gemmatimonadaceae bacterium
CAACGTACATCATCGGTGCGGGCGCACCATCCCCGGATGCGTCACTCTTTTCCTACAGCTTCACACGCGCGCTGTGAGTTTCAGGACGGACACTAGCTAACGCCAAGCTCACCTGCGGGCGAGTCAAATGAAAGCGCCGCCGCAGGCGGCGCAACTCCTGGTGGCCTCGCCCGGCTAGTGCAGCGTTCGTTAGGTCGACGCTGCTACCAAGGGAAGTATGGTGGCGCGGACGCGTCGATCGAGCTTCTCTGCAAGATCGCTGGGCGTCCCCCAAACAATGTGATTGCATTGACGCGTGTCGAAGTGGGCTGCGTTGATGTCAGCGTCTCGGCAGGTCCAGATAACCGGAAGGCTCAAACCGAGCGCTAATCCGGCCTCGAACTAGACACCGGCACGGTGACCGGTGAAATCCGCCACAACAAGACCACTACGGCGAATCTCCGCCACGATCTCATCATCGACCTTGTTGTTGAATTCCTTTCGGTCGATTCGAAGCGCGCTAAAGTATCCGCTTGCCTCAATCCCCGGCTTGAGGCCGTGCGTCCACGCGTCCTCCGTCGTGGCCGAGAACCACATCGCAACGAACGCTTGACGGGTCAAGCGCGTCACCAGCGCCGGCACTTTCCGGCTCCACGGGCTGCTCTTCATCGCCAACGCGCCCAAGCAGCACCACATCGGCTCGGAGGAAGTCGACGACGGGATCTTATCGATCTACCTTGGCACCGTCCTGCTTGCCCGCCTGGACGAACGGGACTCTATCATCCGAAAGACTAACTCCATCACCCTAACGAAGTGTTATCCATGTTCCCGGTTGCTCAAAATCGCTGGCTTCGCGCTTCAGGCGCTGACCGACAATCCCGCGGCGGGCAACAGAGTTCCCCAATCACAGATCGCTCTAGTCACCTCATTGAGCTATTCGCCATCCGTCGTCGTACTTGACGAATTGCGCCTTTGCCGCGACTTGCTCCGCATACTTGGACGGATCTTGCTTTCGAAAGTAGTCGCCAAATGGCGTCCAATTTACGCGGCGAATCGTGTACTCGACCGTCGCCGTCTTCGTCTGGTTGTTTTCTACTATGCCGGAAATCGCATCGAAGGCGAATTCATGCAACTTCACCCGGTAGACAGGAGCTCCGAAGGCGTCCAGCGTTTCTAGCACAAACGGTTTGATGGCATCCGTTGGGAGCAGTGTCACACGAGAGTAGTTGCCACGGGGGACAGCGACCGATTCGGTAAACCAGTTGGTGCCAAGGAGCCAATCGATGCTGACTTCCTGCGCAGGGTAAACCCCCATGTTCCAATAACGGTTCCCGATCTTGCCGTACGACCCCAATATCCGTTCCTCTGCAACTGGGAAGGCGAGCTTTCGAAGAGCTTGTTCGGCAGTCGCTCTGGAGAGTTGATCCGGCGAGCACGCAAGTGAGAGCAACGCAAGTGATCCTGTGATCGATACACCGAGACGCCTCCGGCTGTTCATTTGAATCGCTCCTCCATAGACGACAAGTTAGGACAAGGCACGGGGGGACGGCAGGTTCCACTGGTCCGAGCAGCGGCATGAGGTCGGGGCTGCGGGCGCAGCACGTTTCAGCAACGCGCATATGCCGGCCACACCGCCCGACGCGTCGACGTACCAAGGGCACGTACGGTCCGACAAGGGCTTGGAATCCATCTGCAAGGCATTTGCGGGCGTTTCTCCTGCCGAGGTTGTCGCCACCTAACTAATGCTTATCTGGACCACCTATCTTGCGGAGAACGGCGAAAGCTCGCAAGCGGCTCGCATTGATCGGTGCGTCTCCGCGAAGAGCGGTTGATGGAAGCCCCTACCCACAACCACTTTCGGAGCTCGACTCGGACCGGAGAGCGGGAGATTCTTGCGAAGATCGCGCAGCCTATTTCTGTAACGACGCGTTGGAGGACAATAGGAGCCCTGCCGCCCCCCTCTCCACCCACGCTGTTTCCGTTAGAGTCGGTCGGCCGGGCTCCGAACACCCATCCCGCCACGATTCAGGACATGGGTGTAGATCATCGTGGTTCGCACATCGGAGTGGCCCAGAAGCTCCTGAATCGTACGGATGTCCGACCCCGACTCCAGCAGGTGCGTGGCGAAGGAATGACGGAACGAATGGCAGGTCGCCCGCTTCGCAATGCCGCTCGCGCGAACCGAGGCCGTGACTGCTCGCTGCACGGCGCTCTCATGATAGTGGTGTCGTCTCCTGAATCCGGTCCTGGCTTCCACGTACACGCGCGCGGCCGGGAATACCCACTGCCACACCCAGTCCCTGGCAGCTCCTGGAAGCTTCCGCTCCAAAGCATCGGGCATCGCCGCTCCCCGTAAGCCCCGCGCAATATCCCGCTGGAACTGCAGTCGCACGCGGTCGAGATGCTTGCGCAGCGCCGGAACGGCGGTACGCGGCAGCGGAACGCGCCGATCCTTGTCACCCTTGCCGCCTCGCACAGTGATCTCGAACCGGTCGAAATCCACGTCCTTCACGCGCAGCGAAACACACTCCGAAACCAGGAGGCCGCTACCATACATCAGAACGGCGCAAAGGCGCGGAACACCCCGCAGGCCCGCCAGCACTGCCCGCACTTCGCCGGAGGAGAGTATCACCGGCAGCCGGCGCGCACGTTTCGCCGGCTCGACGCCGTGAATCAGCCCCAGCGGTTGGCCGAGTACGTGGTTGTAGAGAAATAGAATGGCGTGCAGCGCCTGGTTCTGAGTCGAGGCGCTGACATTGCGCTCGGTCGCGAGATGAGTCAGGAATGAGGCCAGCTCCGGCTCACCCATCTCGCGCGGGTGGCGAAGCTCGTGATACAGCACGAATCGCCGCACCCACCCACAATAAGCAACTTCCGTTCGCCTGCTGTAGCGACGTGTGCGCATGCGATTGCGCACTCGCTCCAGAAGCCGCAGCGGACGGTCTTCTGCCGGCCGGCGCTCCAGATGTGCCAGCGGCACGCGGGGAAGCCTCGGGAGAGCCATGAGCGAAGCTTCCCGCTCGGTTACCGCAAACGAATAAGCGGCGGTCCGCGGTCCGCACCGAAACATCCCGGCACGCCAGGCGTCGCTCGCTAATCGCCAGGCCAATCCCGCAGGAACCGTCGCCGCGCCGCCCTGGTTCTCGCGGCCTACCGGCCGCCACCCCAACGCCCGCCGAGCTGGTGCGGTACCTCGACCTGATCCAGCACCCGTGCCACGATGAAGTCCACCAGGTCGCCCACTGCCTGGGGGCGATGATAGAACCCCGGCGCCGCGGGTAGCACAACCGCGCCCGCACGCGCCACGCGCAGCATGTTGCCGAGATGAATGGTGCTGAGCGGCGTCTCGCGCGTGACGAGCACCAGCTTGCGCCGCTCCTTCAGCGTCACATCGGCCGCGCGCTCGATCAGCGAGCGCGACGATCCCATCGCTACCGCGGACAGCGTCCCCATCGAGCACGGGCAGATCACCATCCCGCGGCTCAACGCCGAGCCGGACGCAGGCGCCGCGCCGCGGTCATCGTCGTCGAACACGGTAACCGACGCGTCCCACGCGGCCGCGGCGCCTCCGGCCGCCGCGCGCAGCGCCGGAAGATCGGCGATGCCGGATTCCGTCTCGAGCAGCCGCCAGCCGTGCCCGGAGACGATCAGCGAGATCCGCGTCCGCGAAGCGACGAGCTGCTCGAGCAATCGCACCGCGTACGGCGCGCCAGAGGCGCCCGTGATCGCGAAGATCAGCGGCGCATCGGCGGACGGGCTCACGCCAGCATCCGCTCGAGCAGCACGAAGCCCAGGAACGCGATGCTGATCACGCCGTTCATGGTGAAGAACGCGGCGTCGAGCTTCGAGAGATCGCCAGGCCGCACGAGCGAGTGCTCATAGCCGAGCAGGAATGCGACGACCCCGACGCCCACCCAGTACGGGATCCCCGCGCCCGCCGCGAATCCCGCGGCGATCAGCCAGATCACGGCCAGCGCGTGCAGCGCTCGCGCCAGCGTCAGGGCACGCGACTCGCCCACCGCCGCGGGAATCGAGTACAGTCGCTGCGACCTGTCGAACTCCACGTCCTGCAGCGAATACAGAATGTCGAACCCCGCAACCCACGCGGCCACCGCCGCCGCGAGCGCGACCAGCAGCCACCACGGCGTGCTCCACGCCCCCGTCACCGCCAGATATCCGCCCACCGGCGCGATCGCGAGCCCGATGCCCAGCACCAGGTGGGACAGGCGCGTGAGCCGCTTGGTGTAGCTGTACAGGAGGACCCAACCCAGCGCGAGCGGCGCGAGTATGAAGCAGAGCTGGTTGATTCGATACGACGCGTACAGGAACAACGCCGACGCGACGAGCACCGCCGCGCCCGCCGCGGTCACGCTCAACTCGCCCGCCGGTATCTCGCGCGTCGCCGTGCGCGGGTTCACCGCGTCTAGCTCGCGGTCAACTATTCTGTTGAATCCCATTGCCGCGAACCGCGCGGCGGTGAACGCGAGCACGATCCAGCCCAGCAGCGCCGGCGTCACCGGCGCGACGTAGCTCGCCAGCGTCGCGCCCACCAGCGCGAACGGCAGCGCGAACACCGTGTGCGGCAGCTTCACGAAGTTCACGTACCGCACGAGCAGCGACCGGCCGCCGAACGTCTGCCCTTCCCGCACCGCCGTCATCCGCGAATGCCCAGCCGCGGCCACATGGCATCCACGCGCGCTTTCGTCGCGTCGTCCATCTCGATCAGCGCCGGCCAGTTCCGCGTGAAGCCCTCCTCCGGCCACTTCCGAGTGGCGTCGATCCCCATCTTCGAGCCGTACGTGAACGCGCGCGACGAATGATCCAGCACGTCGATCGGACCCATCGTGAACCGGGTGTCCCGCTCCGGATCGATGTTGTTCAGCGCGATCCACCACGCTTCCTTCGGATCGCGCACGTTCACTTCCTTGTCCACGACGATGATCACCTTGGCGAGCGCCATCAGCCCCTGCCCCCACAGCGCGTTCATCACCTTGTGCGCGTGGCCGGGGAACTGCTTGTCGATCGAAACAAAGATGAGGTTGTGAAAGATCCCCTCGGCCGGCATGTGATAATCAACGACCTCCGGCAGCGTCAGCCGCAGCAATGGCAGGAAAATTCTCTCCGTCGCATGGCCCAGATAAAAGTCCTCCATCGGCGGCCGCCCCACGATAGTCGTCGCGTACACCGGCGACTGCCGCATCGTGATCGCGGTCACGTGCACCAGCGGATACAGATCGGCCTCCGAGTAAAAACCGGTGTGATCGCCGAACGGACCCTCGGTCACGAGCGGCTCGGCCGGATCGATATACCCCTCGATCACGAACTCGGCGTCCGCCGGAACCTCGAGATCGCACGTCACGGCCTTCGCCAGGCGCACCGGCGACGCCCGCAGGAATCCGGCGAACAGAAACTCGTCCACGGTCGGCGGCAGCGGCGCCGAGGCGGAGTACACCGACGCGGGATCGCCGCCGACCGCGATCACGACGCTCATCCGCTCGCCGCGCTCGGCCATCTCCCGCCAGTGCGCGGCGCCGACCTTGTGCCGCTGCCAGTGCATCGCGAGCGTGTTTTTGCTCAGCTTCTGCACGCGATACATCCCCACGTTCCGGATCCCGCGCTTCGGATCGCGCGAGATCACCATCGGCAGGGTGATGTACGGCCCGCCGTCCTCGGGCCAGCAGGTGATGATAGGCAGATTGTCGAGATCGACGTCGTCGCCTTGCAGCACGACATCCTGGCAGGAAGGCTTTCCGCCCTTCAACCGCGGAGGAAACTTGCCGACCTCGAGCAGCCGCGGCAGCAGCGCCAGCTTCGCGAGCAGTCCCTCGGGCACCTTCATCTCGAGCAGCTCCGAGATCCGCGCGCCGATCTCGTCCAGGCTGTCGACGCCCAGCGCGAGCTGCATCCGCCGCATGGAGCCGAACAGATTGATCGCAACCGGATACTCCGACACGGCGCCGTTGTCGAGGAGCACGTTCTCGAACAGCAGGGCCGGTCCGCCACCCGGCATTTTCATCGCGCGGTCGGCGATCTCGCACAGCTCGAGCTTCGCCTTGACCGGCTCGCGCACGCGCACGAGCTCGCCGGCTGACTCTACGGCAGCAATGAATTCGCCCAGCGTGTCGAGCGCCATGCTAGAAGCTCCCTGCGTTTGAGCCCGTCATTCGAATCACCTCAGGGACGGATTTCGCGACCGGCTTGAGTCCCACGTGGATCGCCACGATGCCGAACGTGAGACTCTTCCAGCTCGTGTCCACGAACCCGCGCGCGCGCATCCGCCGCGCCAGCTCGGCCTCCTCCGGAAACGCATCCACCGACTTCGGAAGATAGCTGTACGCCGTGGGGTGTCCGCTCAGCGCGCCGCCGATCTTCGGCAGAACGTGATGGAAATAGAAACGGTACAGCCCCGCGAACACCGGCGCGCGTGGCGTAGAAAACTCGAGAATGACGAACCGGCCGCCGGGCAGCAGCACCCGGTACGCTTCGGCGAGGCAGTCGTCCAACCCGGCGACGTTGCGGATTCCGAACGCGACGATCGCTCCCGCCACGCTGTCGTCCGCGAGCGGCAGCCGGACCGCGTCGGCCGCGACGGGATGAACCGAGGGACCGGCCTTCCGCAGCCCGGCGCGCAGCATCGGCTCCGCGAAATCGGCGCCGACCACGCGGCCGCGAAAGCCGGGCTGCCGCGCGATGTGCGCCGCGATGTCGAGCGTGCCCGCGCACAGGTCGAGGTACACGCCGTCGGGCACGCGCGCGATGTCCAACGCCCGGATCGCCCGCTTCCGCCAGCCGCGATCCACGTTCAGCGCGAGGATGTGGTTCAGCATGTCGTACCGCGGCGCGATGTCGGAGAACATGCGCCGGACGTACTCGCGCTTCTCGCCGTTCCCGTCGCCGCTCAGCGGTCCGGACGCGCTCTGGCGCGCTGCCGCTCTCCCGGCGTCGGTTGTCTGCATGGCGAGGGGAAAGTTGACTGGCCGTGCGAGGGCGTGCAACCTTGGCGCACGCCCCACATGCCTCCATTACCAGATCTCGCGAACCTGCCGGATGCCGACGTCGTCTTGCTCGCGCAACAGGGCCGGGACACCGCCTTCCGCGAGCTGCTGAGACGGTACGAGCGGCCGGTCTTCTCGCTGGTGTTCCGCATGGTCCGCGACCGCGACACTGCCGAGGATCTGGCGCAGGAAAGCTTCATCAAGGTGCTCAATAACATCGACCGGTATCGGCCGGAGTTCAAATTTTCCAGCTGGCTGTTCAAGATCGCCAACAACGTCGCGATCGATCACCTCCGGAAGCGGACGGTGGACACGGTTAGCCTGGAGGGCTCCCGCTACGCCACGACGACCGCGGAGGCCGAATCCACGGCGATCCCCGTGGCCTCCAAGGACCAGTCGGCCCTGGAGGAGCTGGAGTCGAAGGAGCTGGGCGGGGCCATAGAGCAGGCCGTCGCCGCCCTGCGTCCCGAGTACCGCGCCTGCATCCTCCTCAGGCACGTCGAGGACCGGTCATATGAGGAGATCGCGGCCACCCTGGACCTACCCCTCGGTACGGTAAAAACCTATATCCACCGAGCCCGGCACGAGCTCAGAAAGGCCCTGGAG
>JANLGX010000223.1 GCA_024654005.1 Gemmatimonadaceae bacterium
GAGCACACATCAATATCGAGGCGGCCGACCTGATGCGGGCGCGGGCCGCACAGCTCTTCGACAGCCGCGAGCCGTGTGGTGCGGAGGCCAACATGGCAAAGCTGCTGGCGGCGGACGCCTCGTGGGAAGCGGCGAACGTCGCGCTGCAGATGCACGGGGGATGGGGCTTCGCGGAGGAGTACGATATCGAACGCAAGTTCCGGGAAACCCGCGGGCGCACGTCAGCAAAGTGAGGCAATGGCTCCGCGCAAGACTCTGGTGCTTGTATTACAGGTGATAGCGCTGTAATATATGAAACATGAAACACTCCTCAGCGCCCGCCTCCGCGATTCGTGCCCGCCTGACCTCCCAACTCGCCGATCCGATCCCGATGCGCCGCGGGTCCCTCACGGAGCGCTTCGTCAAGTGCTCGCGACCGGGCTGCCCCTGCGCGCACGACCCCGACACGCGCCACGGGCCCTACGTCAGCCTCACCCGGTCCGTGGCCGGGACCACGCGCACCCGGCTGATCGCTCCCGATCTCGCCGACACCGTGCGCCGGCAGATCGAGGTCGGCCGTCAGTTCCGTGATGCGACGGAGCTGTACTGGGTCGCCTGCGAGCGCCTCGCGGACGCGGAGATCAAGAGCCTGGCCGAGACCGCCGCCCCCGGGGGCGAAAAAAGGGGCTCTGTGCGACGCTCCAGGCGGAGGTTGCGCGGGAAATCACGGGCCTCGTAGGCGCCGGTGCCGTCGACGGGTGGGACTTCGAGGCGATCGAGACCGCGGCGCGTCGGCGTGCGCTCGCCGTGGCGGCTCGGGCCGTCGAGCAACGCCTCAACGCCGACACGTCGGACCACGCAGGTCCGACCGTGCGATGCGACTGCGGAAAGGCCGCGCGCTACGCCGGGCGGCGGCCGAAGACCTTCGCGACCGTCCTGGGCGATATGACGCTGGAGCGCGCCTACTACTACTGCGCGCCGTGCGGCGCGGGCTTCTGCCCGCGCGACCGCGCGCTGCGTCTACGGGACTCGTCGCTCTCACCGGGCGTGCTGCGCATGGTGGGCTTGGTGGGCGCGATGGTCAGCTTCGAGGAAGGCCACGAGCTGCTGCACGCGCTCGGCGGCGTAGACGTGCCGACCAAGCACGTCGAGCGGGCGGCCGAGTCGCTCGGGCGTGAGATTGCGCAGGACGAGCGGCACGTGGTCGAGCCGCCCCCAGCCGACGAGCCGGTCGCGCCGACGTTGTACCTGGGCATGGATGGCACCGGCGTGCCGATGCGCGCCTTGGAGCTTCTGGGGCGCAACGGCAAGCAGCCGGACGGCTCGGCCAAGACGCGCGAGGTCAAGCTGTGCACGGTCTGGAGCGCTGAGGGGCGCGACGAGGAGGGCACGCCCGTGCGCGACGTCGGGTCGGTGACCTACTCGGCCGCGATCGAGAGCGCGGCCAGCGCCGACACCGACGAGCAGCCGTCGGCGTTCGCCCAGCGCGTCGTCCGCGAAGCGACGCGCCGGGCGTTCGACCGCGCGCCGCGCCGAGTCGTCTTGGGCGCCGGCGCGCCGTGGATCTGGAATCTGGCCACGGAACACCTCCCGGACGCCATCCAGATCGTGGACCGCTTCCACGCCAAGCAGCACCTGTCGGACGTGTCCAAGTCCATCTTCGGCGCCACCAGCGATCTGGCCAAGGCATGGGCGCGCCAGCGACACGATGAGCTGGATGTGGGCGACGTCGAGGCGGTCCTGCGAGCGCTTCGCATCCATGCCGGCACCGACACGGAGGCCCGCAAGTGCGTCGAGTACGTGACGACCAACCGGACTCGCATGCGCTACGCAGCGTTCCGCGCGCAGGGCCTGTGCACGTCCACGGGCGTGGTCGAGGCCGGCTGCAAGGTCGCCATCGGCACGCGGTGCAAGCGCGCCGGCATGCACTGGACCGTCGCCGGCGCCGACGCGATCATCGCGCTGCGTTGCTGCAAGCTGAGTGGGCGCTTCGAGGACTTCTGGGAGCGGCGGTCAGCCGCCAAGGCGGCGGTCGCCTGACCTCATCTCACAATCCTGACGTGCGCCCGAAACCCGCCTGTACCAAGTCGCGCCAATTTCAACCAACCTGATTCTCGCCTATGTCGGCGAACACGTGCTCGGTCTGCCGAGATCCTACTGATGCTCCCGCTGGAAGGGACCACCGTAGTCGCCATCGAGCAGGCGGTCGCCGCTCCCTTCGCCAGCCGGCAACTGGCAGATCTCGGAGCCCGCGTGATTAAAATCGAGCGGCCCGTGGGGGGGACTTCGCCCGGAACTACGACAACACCGTCAACGGCATCTCGAGCCACTTCGCCTGGTTGAACCGGTCAAAGGAATC
>JANLGX010000411.1 GCA_024654005.1 Gemmatimonadaceae bacterium
GCAGTCATCAAATGGAAGGAGCTGTACGACAAGCTCGAGGACTCGCTGGATCAGTGCGAGGACGTGGCCAACGTCCTCCAGAGCATCGCCATAAAGAACAGCTGATCCCAACCGTACCAAATCGTGATTTACTACGTGCTCGGGATCGTGGCGGTAGCCTTCATCTTCGACTTCATCAATGGCTTCCACGATTCCGCGAATTCCATCGCGACGGTCGTAGGCACGCGCGTTTTGAGTCCGGGAGTCGCGGTCGTGTGGGCCGCGTTCTTCAACTTCATCGCGGCGTTCGTGTTCACGACCGCCGTGGCGAAGACGATCGGGAAAGGGCTGATCGACCTCAACATCGTCACGCCGAACGTGATTCTCGCCGGTTTGCTGGGCGCGATCATCTGGGATCTCGTCACCTGGTACTACGGCATTCCGTCCAGCTCGTCACACGCGCTCATCGGCGGGTACGCGGGCGCGGCTGTAGCGAAAGCCGGGGTCGCCGCTCTCATGCTTGGCCAGAAATGGGTCGAGACGATCGCGTTTATAGTTATCTCGCCGCTCTTTGGGATGGTTCTTGGATTCGTCTTGATGGTGGTCGTGTTCTGGCTGTTCGTGCGAGCCAGTCCGTCCCGCGTCAACCGGATATTCAAACGCGGCCAACTCGTCAGCTCCGCGCTCTTCTCGCTGGCGCACGGGGGAAACGACGCCCAGAAGACCATGGGCGTCATCGTGGGCCTGCTCGTCTCCGTGGGGCCGACGCTGTCGCAGGAGACCGGCTGGGTGCGGATCTTCTACATCCCCAACGCGGACCACATTCCGATCTGGGTGATCCTCACGGCACACACGGCGATCGCCCTCGGCACGCTCTTCGGCGGATGGCGGATCATTCACACCATGGGCTCACGAATCACCCGCCTCAAGCCGGTGGGCGGCTTTTGCGCCGAGGGAGCGGGAGCCATCGCGATCGGGTTGGCGACGTTCGGCGGGATTCCGGTCAGCACCACGCACACGATCACCGGCGCGATCATTGGCGTAGGGGCGACGAACCGCATCTCCGCCGTACGTTGGGGCATCGCCGGGCGCATCGTCTGGGCGTGGGTGCTGACGATTCCCATGTCCGCGTCGATCGCGGCGATTGCCTATTTCATCCTGCGCGCGACGGTGGGTCCATGAGGCGTCCGCTGCGCTTCGCGTTCTTGCTGCTGACGCTCGCCGGCATGGCGTGCGCGCCACCGGGAGCGGTTCCTTCCACGTCGCCGGCCGGACCGTTTCTCCGCATCATCGGCACCAACGACTTCCACGGCGCGCTCGAGCCCCGGGCCGACAGCGTGGGCGTGCAGCTCGGCGGCGGAGCGCACGTGGCCGCCGCGATCCGCGCGGCCGCCGCCGAGTGCGCCCCGCGGTGCGAGGTGCTGCTGCTCGACGGCGGCGACATGTTCCAGGGCACGCCGGCGTCGAACACCGCGTACGGCAAGCCCGTGGTGGAGCTGTTCAACGAGCTGGGATACGCCGCGGCCGCGCTGGGCAACCACGAGTTCGACTGGGGCATCGACACGCTGCGCGCCCGCATGCGCGACGCGCGCTACAACATCCTCGGCGCGAACGTGCGCTACGCCGACGGCCGCGACGTGGAGTGGATCCCGAACGACACGATCGTGGCGCGCGGGCGCGCGCGCATAGGAATCATCGGGCTGTCCACGCAGCAGACGCCGACGACCACGCGCCCGCAGAACGTCGCGCACCTGCGCTTCGTGGATCCCGCGCCGGTGGTGGACGCGCACGCGCGGTCGCTGCGCGCCCGCGGCGCCACGCACGTCGTGGTCGTCGGACACGTGGGCGGATGGTGCGCGGCGACGTGCGACGGCGAGGTGTTCGACCTGGCGCGCGCGCTCACCGAGCCCGTGGACGCGATCGTCAGCGGCCACTCGCACACGCTCATCGACGCCACGGTGAAAGGCATCCCGGTCGTGCAGGCGCGCTCGAGAGGGCAATCCATCGAGGTCGTCGACCTCCCGCTCGACGGGAGCGGGCCGGCGCGCGGCGAGGTCCGCCCGGTGCTCACGGCGCGGATCACGCCCGATCCGGCCGCCGCCGCGATCGTCGCGCGGTGGACGGCCAGAGTCGCGGGCGAATTCTCGCGCCCCGTCGCGACTCTGGCGGAGCGGCTGTCCCGCGCGGGCGCGCAGCATTCTCTCGGGAACCTCATCGCCGACGCGCAGCGCGCGGCGGCTGGGACGGACGTGGCCGTGATGAACAGCGGCGGCATTCGCGCGGATCTCGATTCGGGCGTGGTCACCTACGGCGAGCTGTTCGAGGTCCAGCCGTTCGACAACACTCTGGTCCGGGTGACGATGCGCGGGTCCGATCTCCGGGGTTATCTGGCTCAGATCGTCGCGCGCGGAAGGCCGAACGCGCACGTGAGCGGCGCGTCGATCGCGTACTCACGGGACAGCGCCGGCGCGGGCCGGATTGACACTGTGCGCGTGGCGGGGGCCCCAATCGACGACTCGGCCAGCTACACTGTGGCGATCAACGATTTCATGGCGGCGGGTGGAGACGGCCTCGGGCCGCCCGCGGCGGCGTCGGTCGAGGCGCTCCCGATCATCGACCGCAACGCGCTCCGCGACTACGTCATGCGGCTGCCGCAGCCGGTGGAAGCTCCGCGCACGCTTCGCATATGGCTCGCGGGACAGGCTGCGCCGTGACCGCGAATTCGCCGGCGGGCGCGCCGACCGTCCGCATCTACATAGACGCTCGGCCGGTCGACGCGGAGAGCGGCGCGACTCCGCTGTCGGCTCTCGAGCGGCACGACCGCGTGGCGGCCGCCCTCGTGCGCGAAGGCTCGCGGGTCATCGTGGACAACCGCGGACTGCCGGCCCCACTCGACGAGCCCGTCGCCAATGGCTCGATCTTCCGCGTCGTCAGCTCCAGGCAAGCTTCGTGAGCCCCGACAACCTGCGCGAGACGCTCCGCCGCCTCCCGAAGGCGGAGCTGCACTGCCACCTGGACGGTTCCGTGCGGCCCGCCACGCTGGCGGAGCTCGCCGGCGAATGCGGCGTCAGCCTGCCGTGCCCGTCCACGCCGGACGACGTCGCGCGGATGATGCAAGTCACCGACGCCGCCACGCTCGAGGAGTATCTGACGCGCTTCCAGTACACGATCGGGGTGATGCAGACCGAGGCGGCGCTGGAGCGGATCGCGTACGAGCTCGTGGCCGACGCGCACGCCGACGGCGTGCGCTACATCGAGGTTCGCAACGCGCCGCTGCTGAACACGCGCGGGGGGCTGTCCCCGGGCGAGGTGGTGGACGCCACCGTTCGCGGTCTCGAGCGCGGGGAGCGCGAGTTCGGCGTCGTCGCGCGCTTCATCGTCTGCGCGCTGCGGGACCTGCCGCCGGAAAGCTCGCTGGAGCAGGCGCGGCTCGCCGTGGCGCACAAGTCCAGGGGCGTGGTGGGATTCGATCTCGCGGGCGCGGAGGCGGGCAACCCCGCGTCGCGGCACGCCGAAGCGTTCAGCTACGCGCGCGAGCACGATCTCGCGGTCACGGTGCACGCCGGCGAAGGGTACGGCGTCGATTCGATCCGCCAGGCGGTGCACGACTGCGGCGCCAACCGCATCGGCCACGCCACGCGGCTGTTCGAGGATCAGTCGCTGGCCCAGTACGTCAACGACCGCCGCATCGCCCTGGAGATGTGCCCCACGAGCAACGTCCAGACTCGCGCGGTTCCGTCGTATGCGGAGCACCCGTTCAGGGACTACTTTGCGAGAGGAATGAACGTCACGCTGAACACGGACAACAGGTTGATGAGCGGCACCACGCTGACCGACGAATATCTGCACGCCGCGAACGAGATGGGTTTCACCGTGTCCGATCTCTCGCTGGTGGCGCTGAACGGCTTCGCGAGCGCGTTTCTTCCGTGGGAAGAGCGGCTGCGGCTGATCGACAGTGTGCGTAGCGAGATCGACGCGATCGAGGAGGCAGGTACATGAGCCAGCAATTCGGTGCGGCCGCCGCGAGGACGACGGCCGACGCGATGCGGGACAAGCTGAAGGTCGAGGCCCCCGTGGTCGGAATGATTCTCGGGAGCGGACTCGGCAAGGTCGCGGCCGCCCTCGAGTCGCCGCGGAAAGTCTCGTACGGGGACGTTCCGGGCTTTCCCAGAGTGTCCGTGGTCGGACACGCGGGCGAAGCGACCGCCGGAAAGCTGGAAGGCAGGGAAGTGCTGGTTTTTTCCGGACGGCCGCACATGTACGAAGGAAATCCCGCGCAGATGGTGGCTTTCCCGGTGCGCGTGCTCCACGCCCTCGGCGCGGGCGTGCTCTTTCTCTCGAACGCCGCCGGCGGAATCCGGCGGTCGTACCGCGCCGGCGACCTGATGATCATCGAAGACCACATCAACCTGATGAGCCAGAATCCGCTCACCGGCTCGCTCCAGGAAGGGGACGATCGCTTTCCCGACATGTCCGAGGCGTACGACGCGCTATTGCGGAAGCTGATGCGCGATACGGCGCCCGAGCTGAGCGTGCCGCTGCACGAAGGCGTGTACGCTGGGCTGACCGGGCCGAGCTACGAGACGCGCGCGGAGATCAGGATGCTCGAGCGCCTCGGCGCCGACGCGGTAGGGATGTCGACGGTGCCGGAAGTGATCGTCGCGAGGGCGCTGGGGATGCGGGTCGCGGGCGTGAGCTGCATCGCGAACGTGGCGAGCGGGTTGTCGGCGCTGCCGGTCAGCCATACCGAGGTGCTCGACACTACCGGGCGGGTTTCGGATCAGTTCGTCAAGCTGATTCGGGCGTTGGTCGGGGCGCTCTAAAAGCTCGCCGCCATTCCTACCTGACGAAGTGATTCAGCGGCCCGTGCCCTGATCCCAGCCCCGGCGCCGCTTCTATGGCGCGGTGCACGAAGTCGACGGCACGCGCACACGCAGAACGCAGATCGTTGCCCTTGGCAAGCTCCGCGGCGATAGCGGCGGAGAGGGTACACCCGGTGCCATGCGTACTCGTGGTCGCCAGCCGACGATTCCGGAATGCCACCGCTGAGCCGTCGGCATACAGCACGTCGACTGTCTCCTCTCCCGTGTCGATGTGCCCGCCCTTTACCAGCGCGGCGCCGGCGCCGAGCTCGTGCACGAGAACCTCGGCTACTTTCGCAAGATCGCTCTCCGTCTCGACCGGCAGTCCGGCGAGCAGCGCGGCCTCGTACGAATTGGGGGTAACGACCGCGCACATCGGTAGCAGGTGCTCGCGGATCGCGGCCACCGCATCGTGCTCGATCAGGACGTCGCCCGAAGTGGCGACCATCACCGGATCGAGGACGTAGCCCGACAGCTCGTGCTCGCGCGCGCCGGCCGCGACCGCGCGAACGATGCCGGCGTCGGCGAGCATCCCGCTCTTGAAAGCGCGCGGCCGGAGGTCGGTCGCGACGGCGTCGAGCTGCGCGCGGACCATTTCAGGGGACACCGCTTCCCAGCGCGACACGCCCAGCGTGTTCTGCGCGGTGATCGCCGTGATGACCGACGTTCCGTAAACGCCGAGCTGGTGGAACGTCTTGAGATCGGCCTGGATCCCCGCTCCGCCGCCGGAGTCGGAGCCGGCGACCGTCAGTGCTATGTACATGGCTGTTGGCTATTGGCTATTGGCTGTTGGCGCCCGCTCTCTGTCGCCAGCATTTCCGTAGTGACCAATAGCTAACAGCCAACGGCCAACAGCGCCCTAGCTATCTCCGCGGAGCCGGCGACGGCGGCAGCGAGTTCAGCCGCCTCCTGAACGTCTGATAGTTCTGCGAGTCGCGCGCCAGGCGCGAGAGCTGGGCCGCGGGAATCTGCGCTATCCGCGCCTGGATTCTCACGAGCCGGTCCTCCTCCAGCGGGTGCGTCGCGAACCAGCCTTCCACCGCGGACGGGCGGGTGCGACGCTCCTCGAGCAGCTTCTGGAACATCGTGGCGATTCCCTGCGGGCTGATTCCCGCGCGCACGACGTTGTCGAAACCCACGTCGTCCGCCTCCAGCTCGGCCTCGCGGCTGAATTTCGCGAACACCGCCGTGCCGGCGACGTTGATCAGCGTGCCTGCCGCCTGGCTGCCGCAGGCGCCCGTGAGCACGCAGGCCAGTCCGATTCCGAGCTCGGCGCGCTGCGCTTTCTCCATCTGCTCGACCGAGTGCCGCTCCACCACGTGCCCGATCTCGTGACCGAGCACTCCGGCGAGCTCGTCCATGCGGTCGGTGCGCGCGATCAGCCCGCGATTGACGTAGACGTATCCGCCGGGGACCGCGAAGGCGTTCACTTCCGGGCTGTCGACGATGAAGAAAGTCCAGTTGTGGTCGGGCGCGCTCGTCAGCCGCGCGATCGAATCGCCGAGCAGGTTGATGTACCGGTTAACTTCGGCGTCCTGGACTATGGGCAGCTGCTGATTGATCTGGATCGCGTAATCCCGTCCCATCTCGGCTTCCTGCTGCCGGGAGATGGAACAGCCGACGACCGAGAAAGCGAGCACAAGTGCCGTGAACGTACGTCTCATCGTTACTCCTTCGTAGATTTTCTGCCCTATCAAAGGCAAATCCCATTCCCAATGGCTCAGGTTCTGACGGCCGCAATCGCGCCGGTAGGGGCCCGGCGATGAGCCTCCTCACCCTGGCGCGCGATCTCAAGCGCCGAAAAGGGCGCGAGCGGCGGTCGCTCTTCCTCGCCGAAGGCGTCCGCGCCGTCGAGGAGCTGATCCGGTCGGAGCTTCTGGTGCGAGGTGTTCTTGTTACCCCGCAACTCCTGGAAAGCGCCCGCGGTTCCGCGTTGCGGGCCCTGATCGCGGATCGCCGCATTACGCTGGAGCAGGTCGACGAGCGTGATCTGGCCGCCGCCGCCGACACCGATACACCGCAGGGCGTTCTGGCTGTCGCTGAAACACCTGAACAACGGCTGTCCTCGATTCCGATCTCCGGCGCCGCGCGAATCGTGATTCTGGACGGGATTCAAGATCCGGGGAACGCGGGCACGATCGTGCGAACGGCGGCCGCGCTCGGAGCGAGCGGCGTGGTCGCTCTCCCCGGAACCGTGGACCTGTGGAATCCGAAGGTCGTCAGAGGCGCGATGGGCGCGCACTTCCGGTATCCGGTCGTGCACGCGACCCAGGAGGAGCTGTTCGATTTTCTGGGAGCGGGGTCGATCCCGCTCTGGGGCGCGGCCGCGGACGGCGAGAGCATCGGGACCCGGCAGGCACCCGCCGCGGTGGCGATCGCGCTGGGCAACGAAGGGGCAGGGCTGACGCCCGCGGTGCGTGAGCGGTGCGAGCTGCTGGTGTCGATTCCGATAGAGCCGGCGGTGGAATCGCTGAACGTGGCGGTGGCCGCGGGGATACTTCTGCACGAGCTTAGGGGATGACCGAGACACTGATCCGCGCGTTCGCCTTCGCGTTCGGCGCCGTCTGGGGGTCTTTCCTCAACGTGTGCATCTCGCGCTGGCCCGCGGGGCTGTCGGTGGTGACGCCACGGTCGCGCTGTCCCAACTGCGAGCGGCCCATCGAGTGGTACGAGAACATTCCGGTCCTGAGCTGGATCGCACTGCGGGCTCGCTGTCGCGGGTGCGGCCAGCCGATCTCGATCATGTACCCGCTGGTCGAGCTGGCGGTGGCCTTCGCGTGGCTCGCCTCCGTCGCGCACTTCGGGCCGACGCTCACCGCGCTCCGGGTCGCCGTGTTCGTCACGCTGCTGATCGGCATCGCGATGACGGACGCGCTGCATTACACGATCCCTGACGGCTTTACGGTTTTCGGGCTGCTGTGGATGATGACCTTCTCAGTGGTGGGAGTGATGGCGGGGGAGACGGGACCGTTCGCGCTCCCGTACGAGGCCCTCATCGGCGCGTGCGCGGGCGCCGGGGCCATCTCGATCGCCGGCTGGCTGGGCGAGGTCGCGTTGCGCAAGGAAGCGATGGGTTTCGGCGACGTCACGCTGATGGCCGTGATCGGCGCGGCCGTGGGCCCGCGGTTGGCGCTGCTCACGATCTTTCTCGCGGCCGCGCTCGGAACCGTGGCGTACGTGCTGATCATCTATCCCATCCGCCTCGTGCGCCTGAACCGCGAGCGCCGCGGCAGCCTGGGGCCGCCCGCCGACGACGACGGGATCGTTCCGGTGATTCCTTTCGGTGTGTTCCTTGCTCCGGCAGCGGTGATCGCGCTGCTCTGGGGACAGGCGATGATCGCGTGGTACCTCGAGAGCCTGGTTAACTACGGCTAGCAGCTAGCAGCTAGCAGCTAGCAGCTAGCTGCTAACTGCAACAGCAACGACAACAACACAGAGATCATGATTCTTCGCGATCGACGTATGCAGCTCGTTCTCGCTCTTGTGGCAGTCGTCGCAACGGGCTGCCGCGAGCGGAAGCAGGAGTACGAGGGTCCGTACGGCCGGCAAGTCGCGGAAGCGATTCCGCTGATCGAGCGCGGGACGGGGCTCAGGTTCAAGCGCCCGCCCAAGGTCGAAGCGCGATCCAAGGCGCAGGTGCGCGAGTTCGTGCTCGCGCAGATCACCAAGCCGGTGGCGCAGCGTGAGATGGCGGGGCAGGAGGCGGCGTACAAGCGGTTCGGCATGATCCCCGACACGCTGAATCTGCGCGAGTACCTCGTGAGCCTGCTCGAGGAGCAGATCGTGGGCTACTACGATCCGGCGACCGACGTGTTGTACGTGGTCGAAGGGTCGCCCGACGACATCGTGGGGCTCACGATCACGCACGAGCTGGTGCACGCGCTGCAGGACCAGTACGTGGACCTCGAGGCGCAGCAGAATCTCGAGGGCGAGAACGACCGCCAGAGCGCGGGCCAGGCGGTGTTCGAGGGGCAGGCGGTGTACGAGCAGATCGCGGCGATGCTCGGCGGCGGGAACGTCGCGGTCAACCTGCCGGGAGGCTGGGATCGCGTGCGCGAGATGATCCGCGAGAACCAGGCGTCGATGCCCGTCTTCGGCCGCGCGCCCCTGGTGGTGCAGGAGACGCTGATCTTCCCGTACCTGAGCGGCGCGGAGTTCATCCGTGGATTCAAGACGCGCAATCCCGCCGGCACGCCGTACTCCGACATGCCCGTATCGACCGAGCAGATCCTGCACCCGGCGGCGTACTTCGGAACCCGCGATCATCCGACCCGGATAACGCTCGGTCCGGTGCGGGGAACCAAGCGCTACGAGAACACGCTCGGCGAATTCGAGACGCGGCTTTTTCTGTATCAGCACACCGAGGATCAGAACGACGCCATCCGCGGCGCGACCGGCTGGGACGGCGACCGCTACGCGCTCATCGACACGCCGGCCGGGGAGGCGCTCGTGTGGATCACCGTGTGGGATTCCGCGGTCGAGGCGGGCGAGTTCCGCGAGGTGATGCAGTCGGCGCTCGAGAGGAAGACGCTCGTGGGCGGGAGCGCCGAGTCGGAGACCACCCGGGTGTACACGAACATGGGACGCACGTCGCGGCTCATCACGGCAGAGGTGGGCGGGCGGCCGCTGGTGATTTACACCGACGCCCCGGCATCAGTGGCCGGTGAACTGGTCGACATCGCGGGGATCAAGCTCGAAGAGTCGGCGCCGGCGGAACCCGCGAGGACGCCGTAGAAAAACAACCCTGTCTTGTTTGTTTTGTTTTTAGAGTCCGATCGCGCGCGATATCCCGTACGTCATCGCTCCCACGACGGCGCCGAACACGTACCCCAGGACGACGATCATCCGCAGCTCGTTCTGAATGACGGAGCGCAGCAGCTCCTCCACTCGCTCGATGCTGAACGCCATGACCTTCCGCTCGACCATCTGCTGAATGTCGAGCCGCTGCACGAGGCCCGGAAGCTGGTCGTGAATCCAGGTCCAGATCAGCGGCGCCATGGCCGACGCGATCCGGTCCGGCGCCGCCGGGTCGCTCGCGTCGGTGACGTTGCTCAGGATCTCGCCGATGGGCTTCTGCAGGTACTCGAGCACCGCGTCGTGGATCGTCTTCGAGATCTCCTCGCGGATCACGGGGTCGTCGAGCAGGACCACCAGCTGCTCGACACCCTCCGTCTCGATCGCGTCGAGCACGCGGTCCATCTTGTTCTCGCTGACCATCAGCTTGGCGAGCACGCGCTCGTGGAACTTGAGGTCGTTGACGAATTTGTCGAAGAGCGTGTGCAGCGCGGCGCGCATCTTCTCGCGCGTGGCGGGCTGTCCCAGGAACCCGCCGAGCTTCTCCATGGCGACCGGGAGATAGTCGGTCATCGCCGAGCCGAGCGCGGTGACTACCGCGGGTGGCACCTTGTCGATGAGCGGCTGCTCCGAGGTGATCACCGCGCGCACCAGCTCCGTGAGCTTGAGATCGAAGGCGGCCCGCAGCTCCGGCCGGTTCAGCTCCTGCTGCAGGTCCGCCGGAGTGAGCAGGCGCTCACCCACCATGCGGCCGATGCTCCGCGCGAGCCGCGCCTGGTTCTTGGGGATGGCCCCCTGGAAGCCGAGCCGCCGCTGCTTGGGGTTGAACAGCATCCATACCGCGACGGTGTTCGTCACGCCGCCGGACAGCGTGCCCACGACGACGTGGTTCAGCAGGGACGAGAGGGTGGGATCCATGGCGGGGGAAAGCTAGCAGCTAGCAGCTAGCTGCTCAGAAACCATGGTCGCGACCTAACCCCGAGATTCGGCAGCGTCCGGCTCGATCGCCGGCGGCGGATCGGCCGCGTGCGCGGCCGGAGTGTCCGCGGGCGCCGCGTCGGCGAGAGCCGGCTCCGGCGCGGAGAGCAGGGCGATGTGCAGCACCTCGTCCATCGTCGACGCGAAGGTGAACACCATCGCCTTCTTCACCTCGTCGGGGATGTCGCGCAGGTCCTTCTCGTTCATCTTGGGCAGCATCACCTCGCGCAGGCCCGCGCGATACGCCGCGAGCACCTTCTCCTTCACGCCGCCGATCTCCATGACGCGGCCCCGCAGCGTCACCTCGCCGGTCATCGCCAGGTCGCGCCGCACCGGCCGGCCGCTGAGCACGCTCGCTATCGCCAAAGTCACCGCCGCGCCGGCGCTCGGCCCGTCCTTCGGTATCGCGCCCGCGGGGAAGTGGATGTGCAGATCCGAATCGCGGAACTGCTGCGGCTCGATCCGGAGCTGCGCCGCGCGCGAGCGAACGTACGAGTACGCGGCGTCGACGGACTCGCGCATCACGTCGCCGAGCTGGCCGGTCACCGTGAGCTTGCCGCTGCCCGGCATGCGCAGCGCCTCGATGATCATCAGGTCGCCGCCGGTCGCCGTCCACGCGAGTCCGGTGACGACGCCGACCTCGGGCTCCATCTCCGCCGCCTCGACCGCGAAGCGCGGAATTCCGAGAATGTCCGAGATCCGTTCGACGTCGATGATCCACGCTCCCTCCTCGCCGTCCGCCTTGGCCCGCGCCCGCTTGCGCATGATCGCGGCGACGTTTCGCTCGAAGTTGCGCAGACCGGCTTCGCGCGAGTACCGGCTCGCGATGTAGCCGAGCACCTCGTCGGTGAACTGGATGTCCTTGTCCGTGATGCCGTGGTCCTCGAGCAGCCGCGGCAGCATGTACCGCCACGCGATCTCGACTTTCTCCTCGATCGTGTAGCCCGATATCCGGATGATCTCCATCCGGTCGCGCAGCGGCACGGGGATGTCGAACACGTTGTTAGCCGTGCAGATGAACAGCACGTGCGACAGGTCGAACGGCAGGTTGAGGTAGTGGTCGACGAAGTCCTTGTTCTGCGAGGGGTCGAGCACTTCCAGCATCGCGGCGGTCGGATCGCCCGAGGGGCCGCCGCTGGTCATCTTGTCGATCTCGTCGATCATGAGCACGGGATCGTTCA
>JANLGX010000416.1 GCA_024654005.1 Gemmatimonadaceae bacterium
CGAACGTCGTGCACGCACGCGTGATCGACGCGAATATAGGAATTGTCGTGTCAATCACGCAATAGCAAATGTGAGGCGCGGACTTCAAACGAATTTGGCAATTTTGTTTCGCCTGACGCATCGCTCGCGTTTGCAGCACGCTTCGCCGCGGCATGCACGCGCGTTTTGTTGCTTGTCACGGGACCGCCGTGATGCTTTCTTCATGCATGGCGGCGCGCGTGTCGCGCGCGACACACACCACAAACCAGACACCGTAACGTGAAGGCTCTCGTAAAGGAGAAGGCAGCGCCCGGCTTCGCGCTGCGCGACGTGCCGGTTCCGAGCATCCGCGACGACGAGGTGCTCATCCGCGTGATCCGCGCCGGCGTGTGCGGTACCGACGTGCACATCTACGAGTGGGACAAGTGGGCGAGCAGCCGGTGCAAGCCGCCGTTCGTGGTGGGACACGAGTTCGCGGGAGAGGTGGCGAGCGTCGGCAAGCTGGTCACCGACGTGCACGAGGGCGACCGCGTCACGGCCGAGGGCCACATCGTGGACGGCCGGTGCATGCTCTGCCGGACTGGCAACGCGCACGTGTGCCCGCACACCAGAATCATCGGCGTCGACCGCGACGGCTGCTTCGCCGAGTACATCGCCATGCCCGCGAGCAACGTCTGGCATCTGGACGACGCGACCTCGTATGACGTCGGCGGAATTCACGATCCGATCGGCAACGCCGTGCATACCGCGCTCACCGCGGACATCCCCGGCGCCGTCGTGCTGATCACTGGTTGCGGTCCCATCGGCTTGTTCGCGATCGGCGTCTGCCGGGCCGCCGGCGCCGCGCGCGTCATCGCGTCCGACGTGAACGACCGGCGCCTCGATCTCGCGCGGACGATGGGCGCGCACTCCGCGGTGCACCCGGCCGACCTGCGGGCCGAAGTGATGAGCGCGACCGGCGGGCTCGGCGCGGACGTGGTCCTGGAGATGTCAGGCGTGGACCCGGCCGTGCACCAGGCGCTGGCGCTGGTGCGGGTCGGCGGACACGTGCAGATGTTGGGGATCCCCGCCGCCCCCATCGAGATCGATTTCGCGAGCGAGGTGATCTTCAAGGGAATCACCATCTACGGCGTCGTCGGACGCAGGATGTACGACACCTGGCACCAGGTCACGCGACTGCTTCGCTCCGGCGAGTTCGACCCGACTCCCGTCATCACGCATCGCTTCCCGCTCGAGGAAGCCGAAGCGGCCATCGCGGCGATAAAATCCGGCGACGCCGGGAAAGTCATCTTCGAGATAGCGTGAGAGAGCTCCCATGACACTGAATGCGAAGTTCACCGCGCAGCTCGAGGAGCGCCTCGATCAGCTCCGCGCCGAGGGCGTGTACAAGCGCCTCAATCACCTCGACTCTCCGCAGGACGCGCGGGTCATAATGGAAGGCCGCGGAGAGGTTCTGATCCTCTCGTCCAACAACTACCTGGGCCTCGCCAACCAGCGCGAGGTGGTCAACGCGGGAAAGCTCGCGCTCGACAAGTTCGGCGCGGGCACCGGCAGCGTGCGCTTCATCTGCGGCACGTTTACGGTCCACCGCGAGCTGGAAGCGGAGCTGGCACGGCTCGTGGGAACCGAGGCCTCGCTGTCGTACGTCTCCGCGTGGAACGCCAACGAGGGGCTGACCGCGACGATCGTCGAGCAGGGCGACTTCGTCGTATCGGACGCGCTGAACCACGCGTCGATCATCGACTCCATGCGCCTCGCCAAGGCGATCGGCAAGTGCGAAACGGCTGTGTACAAGCACTCCGACATGGATGATCTGCGGGAGAAGCTCGCGGGCGCGAAAGACGCGCGGCGGCGCGTCATCTGGACCGACGGCGTGTTCTCGATGGAAGGGAGTATCGCGCGGCTGCCGGAGATCCTCGACATCGCGCGCGAGCACGACGCGATCGTCGCCGTGGATGATTCGCACGCTACGGGCGTGCTGGGAGCCACGGGACGCGGCACGCCCGAGCACTTCGGCGTGGTCGGCGAGGTGGACGTGATCACCTCCACGCTCGGCAAGGCGCTCGGCGGGGCCGCCGGCGGCTTCGTGGCGGGGTCCACGGCGCTGTGCGACATGCTGACGCAGCGCTCGCGCCCGCAGCTGTTCTCGAACGCGCTCCCGCCAACCGTGGCCGCCAGCGCCCTCGCGTCCGTGCGGTACCTCCAGGCGCACCCGGAGCGGGTCATCCGGCTCCGGGATAACGCCAACTACTTCCGCGCCGCCATCACCGAGGCGGGCTTCGCCCCCCTCCCCGGTGAGACCCCGATAGTGCCCATAATCATCGGGGAGACCGCGACAGCGATGAAAATGAGTGACATGTTGCTGGAGGAGGGCGTCTTCGTAACGGGCTTCGGCTTTCCGGTCGTGCCCCAGGGGGAGGCCCGCATCCGTTGCCAGGTTAGTGCGTCGCATTCCCGCGACGATCTGGACGAGGCGATCGCCGCGTTCAAGGCCGTCGGAAAGAAGGTCGGACTCATCAAATGAGGAACGTCATGCCTCTGGGCTCAATCATCCGCGCGCTGGGAATCACCGCCTTGCTCGCGACGACCGTGCAGGCGCAGGAGTCGCGTCCTTTCCGGAACTCATGGTTCTGGGGAGCGAAGGTTGGAACGCTGTCCGTCGCGACCGCGGAGACGGAACGCACGTGGGCGCCGAGCATCGGCGCGGAATGGCTCGTCACGCGCAGCGCCGGCGGTCTGTGGGTATTCGCCGATCACACGAGCTTCGACATCCGCACATCGGTGGACGATCCGTCCACGTCGACCGGCCGGCGCGAAGTGGACGTGCGTAACCTCCGCCGCTTCGGCTTCGCGGCGGTAGTGTCGCCGCGCGCTTTCGGATTGGTCCGACCCTATGCCGGCCTCGGCATGTCGCTGAACGTCGTCGGACGGGCGTCGGCCGTGCCCGACAGCGCCGGCAATCCGGCGAGCACCTCGGTTCGCAACGCGATCGAGGACCAGCGCAGCCGCGCGTCGGTGCTCGGTCTCGTGGGAACGCAGCTTCAGCTCTCGCGGGCCGCGCTGTTCACTCAACTCACGGCCACACCGGCGAGCAAGCGGTTCCTGCTGAACGACGGGCCGCTGGTCGGCTGGGAAGTCGGGGTCCGATATAACTTCGGCAGCTCGGTGGCCAGATAGGTGGCTCCTGGAATATTCCAAAAGGAATCCAGGCCGTGAGCAGTGAGCCGTTAGCCGTTAGCCGACAGCTCTCAGCAACTGAACATATTGGACGTGTCTCTGCGTTTGCCGGCGAAATCACCGGAACGTCTGAATCGCAGTTGCTGATTGCTAATAGCTCACTGCTCGCTGCTCACGGCCTGGATTCCCCTTGGAATATTCCAGTAGCAAGCCAAGCCCGACGAGCTATCGTCTCGAGACGAAATCGTTGTTCCTGATGTACCACCTGAGCGGCCAGTCGGCCGCTTTTTTTATCCCGATCCGCGAAGCGACCACCACGTCGCGCCCGCCTACGCGCTCTCCTTCGCGAATCACCAGCGGCCCGCGCAGCAGGCTCGTCCCGTTGTGCTCCCGGCCGATGCCGAGCGCGATGCACAGCTTCCCCGGTCCGTTCGTGAGCTCGCGATCGGACCGCGCCGGTCCGCGGCGCGCGCGCATGAGCTCGATTCCGGTCACCGGCTCCAGCGCACGGATCAGCACCGCGCTCGGCAGTCCCTCGGCGCGCGTCACGGCGTTGACGCACCAATACATCCCGTAGATGAAGTACACGTACGCGATGCCGGGACGGCCGTACAGCGGAGCGGTCCGCCCGGTCCGCCCCGCCGCGGCGTGACACGCGGGATCGTGCTCGCCGATGTACGCCTCCGTCTCCACGATGATCCCCGACGCCTTTCCTTCGGCGGTGGTGCATTCGAGCACGCAGCCGAGGAGCTCGCGGGAAACGTGCTCTGTGTCGCGGTCGTAGAACGTCGCGGGCAAGACCTTCCCGATACGAGAACGCCGCGCGGTCAGCGCGGCGTTCTCTTTCAACTTTCGCTCTCCGCGCCGGAGGGCGCTGGAGGCGCTCCCGCATCCTTCTTCTTTCGTCGCGGCGCGCGTGGCTTCTTGGCCGCAGCCGGCTTCGTGGCCGACGCCTCGGCAGCGGTGGTTTTCTCGGCGGACGCTTTCTTCGCCGCGCCGCCGCGTGTGCGTCCGCGCCGGCGCGGCCTGGCCGCGGTAGCCGAGTCGCCGACCGGCGTCTCGCCGTTCTCGGCGGGCCGCCCAGCCGGAGGCGCCTCGTTCAGCTCCACCACGCCCACCGAGAGCAGGTCGGCCGGCGGCGAGCCACCACGTCGCCCTCGAATGGGCGCGCGACCGCGCGCGATCCCTCGAGCGGGCGCCGCGCTTTCGGCTGCGGGCGGCGTGCGCGAAGCTGCGGCAAGCCCGAGCTGATCGCCCACAGTGAATTCCTTCGGCGCGCTCGTCGTGGCTGCCGGCGTCGAATCGCCTGCTGCCGGAGCTTCCTTACCCCGGCCGCGACCGCCGCGCGAGCGGCTGCCGCGCCCCCCGCGCTCGCGCGCGGGCTCTCCGGCCCGTGCCGGCTGCGCCACGCGTCCCGCGTCGGCCTTG
This sequence comes from Gemmatimonadaceae bacterium, assembly GCA_024654005.1. Taxonomy (GTDB): domain Bacteria; phylum Gemmatimonadota; class Gemmatimonadetes; order Gemmatimonadales; family Gemmatimonadaceae; genus JACDCY01. The sequence continues at coordinate 4,585 of JANLGX010000416.1, forward strand.
GCGTGAATTCCCGCGCTCGGCGCGTCGATCTCGATCTGGCCGTTCTCCATCTTCTTGAGCGTGAGCAGCTTCCGCTGCGCCGCCTCAGTGACGAAGCGCGAGAACTTCGACATGCCGAGGTTCTTCTCGTCGAACGAGCTGTCCATCTGCTGCATCACCTGCTTCAGTCGATCGGCGCGCATCACGTCGCCGTTCTTCTTCATGTGCGCGACGGCGGCGCTCACCAGCTCCCACGGATCACGGGGCACGACCTCTTCGTCACCGCTCTTCACCAGTCCGGCGAGCGCGTTATAGCTGTAATACTCGTCGCAATTCTGCACGAGCAGGTCGCTGGACGATTCCCGGATTCCCACGCCGATGACGTACTTGCCGTATTCCTTGAGCTTGATCACGAGGCTCGAGAAATCGGAGTCGCCGGAGAGGAGAATGAAGGTGCCGATCTCGGGTCGCGTGAACACCAGCTCGAGGGCGTCGATCGCCAGGCGGATGTCGGTCGCGTTCTTCTTCGACGACCCGTAGGCCGGCGCGAAGATGAGATCGATCGACGCCTCGGCCAGCGGCACGATGTACTGCGGGTAGCGCCGCCAATCGGCGTACGCCCGCTGAACAGAGACCTTTCCCTTGACTATCTCGGACGAGAGCAGGTTCTTCAGCTCGCTCTGGAGATCGGAGCGTATGCCCATCGTGACATTGTCGAAGTCGATGAGCAGCGCCGCGTTCGGAGCGTGCTGAACCGGCGAGCCGACGGGGTGCGAAAGGGCTTGGGGCCCACGATAAACGGGTTTGACGGGTGGGCGCGATGGTTTCGCGCTCGTCCGCATGGAGCTTGGACTCATACCTTCCTGAGGAGAAATACGTCGTGCCGCAAACTTCTATAACTTAGCCAAGTCACTGTGAATAGGTAACTTTGGCGCCCAAATTGGCTTCCCGCCCGCCCCGCTTCCGCACGCGGCTCCTGGTCATACTCCTGGCGTTCGCGCTCGCGCCGGCGGTGCTCCTTACGCTCGCCTGGAGCGGAACGGTCCGAACCGCCGTGCCGCTCATCGCGGGCTCGGGAGGGTGGGAGAACGTCACGAACAGCGGCCGCGCCGTGATCGAAGTCGCGCGCGACAAGCGGCTTACCGCCGCCGAGCGCGAGCTGGTGGAAAGGCACGAGCAGGAGCTCCGGGCTTCGCTCGAGCAATCGCGACGCTTCCAGTACGTGGTCGGACGCGCCGCGCAGCTGATCGGCGTAGTCGCGCTATTGGCCCTGCTCGTCTTCACGGTGATCGCGTCGAAGGTGGCGGGCCACCTGAGCCGGCAGCTGAGCCGGCCGCTGGACGAGCTGGTCAGATGGGCGGAGCTGATTTCGCGCGGCGAGCCGCTGCCGGAGACCGCGATCGGTCGGGGCGCGCCGGAGTTCGAGACTCTGCGGCAGAGGATGCGGCGCATGGCGACGGAGATCGCCGCGGGCCGACGCCGCGCCGTCGAGCAGGAGCGGCTCCAGGTCCTGCGCGAGAGTGCGCGTCAGTTCGCGCACGAGCTGAAGAACCCGCTCACGCCGATCAGGTTCGCGCTCGACCGCATCTCCGCGGACGCGCCCGCCGAGATGTCCGAGAGTCTCGACGTGCTGCGAACCGAGACCCGCCGCCTGGAGCGCATGGCGCGCAGCTTCGCGGAGTTCGGGCGGCTGCCCGCGGGCACCGCCGCGGAGATAGACATCGCGGAGCTGGCGCGATACGCGGCCAGCGCCACCGTCCCGCGCGAGATCACGCTCGACCTCGACATCGCGCCGGATGTCCCGCGTGTGCGCGGGCATCATGACGCGCTCGCCGCCGCGCTGTCGAACGTGCTGATCAACGCCGTCGAAGCTTGCGGCGAAGCGGGGCGCATCGCCGTGCGCGTGAGCGAAGCGCGCGCCGACGGCGGGAGATCGGTGCTCATCTCCGTGACCGACGACGGCTGCGGAATTCCTCCCGAGAAACTCGCCACCATCTGGGAGCCGTATATTACGAACAAGCCGGGTGGCACCGGCCTCGGACTCGCCATCGCGCGGCAGACCGTGCTCGCGCACGGCGGCCACGTCTCGGGCTCGAGCGCGCCCGGCGAGGGCACCAGGATCGACATCGTTCTTCCGATCGCGCATCCACCGGCAGCCGGGTGATCCGGCGGCCACTCACAGAATGGACCCGTCATGAACATTCCCGGCGAGCTGATCCCGATCACGCTTTTCATCGTAATGGGGTTCGTCGCGGTGTTTCTTCCAATCTCCCGCGCGTTGGCTCGTCGCGCCGACAGGCAGTCGCTGCAGCCGCCGGTGCCGCCGGAAATTTTCGGACGCCTCGAGCGGATCGAGCAGGCGGTGGACGCCATCGCGATCGAAGTGGAGCGCATCTCCGAAGGCCAACGGTTCACCACCCAGCTTCTCTCGGAAGGACGGCGCCAGGGAGCCGCTCTGCCCGCCGGCGCGGACAGATCCACACCCTCCGCGCCGCGCGGCTGATCTTCCCCCAGCGTGCCTAGCGTCCTCATCGTCGACGACGAGCCGAACATCCGCCGGATGGTCGGCGCGCTGTTGAGCGCCGAAGGCTACGACGTTCGCGAGGCGGAAGACGGCACCGCGGGGCTCGCCGCAGCGGAGCAGCAGGAGCCCGACGTCGTGCTGCTCGATCTGCTCATGCCCGGCGCGCTCGACGGCATGGCCACGCTGACGAAGCTCCGCGAGACTCATCCGGACATTCCCGTCGTCATGATGAGCGGCCGGGCCGGACTCGGCGACGCGGTGCGGGCGACGAGACTCGGCGCGTTCAACTTTCTCGAGAAGCCGCTGACTCCGGAGAGCGTGCTGCTCACCGCCGCCGCGGCGGCCGAGCTGCGCCGGACGAAGCTGGCCGCGCGGGCGCTCCGGGAAGAGCTCGGCATCGGCGGCCGCATGGTCGGCAGCAGCCCGCAGATGGAAGGCGTCCGCGCTCTGATCGAGCGCGTGGCACCGACCGATTCCCGCGTCCTCATCACCGGCGAGTCCGGCACCGGAAAGGAGCTCGTCGCCGCGGCGATCCACGACGCCAGCAGGCGTCGCGACCACGCGTTCGTAAGGGTGAATTGCGCCGCCATCCCGCGGGATCTCGTGGAGAGCGAGATGTTCGGCCACGAGCGTGGCGCGTTCACGGGAGCGACACAGACCAGGATCGGCCGGTTCGAGCTCGCGCACGGCGGAACGTTGTTCCTCGACGAGATCGGCGATCTCGGCCCCGAAGCGCAGGCAAAGCTGCTGCGCGCCATCGAGGCGAAGGAGATCCAGCGCGTCGGCGGGAGCAAGCCGGTGAACGTGGACGTGAGAATCATCTCGGCGACCAACCACGATCTCGCGCGGGGAGTGGCGGAGGGTGTGTTTCGCGAAGACCTGTACTTCCGCCTCAACGTCATTCCGCTAACGCTTCCGCCGCTGCGCGAGCGCGAGGGGGATGCCGTGGAGCTGGCGAAGTACTTCACCGAGCTGCACCACTCCAGGACCGGACGTCCGCGAGTGAGGTGGAGCGCCGACGCGCTCGCGGCGGTCGCGGAGTACTCGTGGCCGGGCAACGTGCGCGAGCTCGCGAACATCGTGGAGCGGATGGGAATCCTCCACCCGGGCGAGGAGCTCACGCGCGCGCACATGTCGGCCGTACTGCCGCAAACGGGGGACGGCGCGTCTCCCGGGGCTCTTCCATCGGGCAGTCTCCCGCTCAGTGACGCGCTCGACGACTACGAGCGCCGGCTCATCGTGCGAGCGCTGGACGAGGCGAAGTGGAACGTCGCCGACGCCGCGCGCCGACTCAGCACCGATCGTCCGAATCTCTACCGGCGGATGAAGCGGCTCGGAATCGACGACCCGCGTGTATAACCGGCTCATGCGACACTCGATATTCGTGCTGCTCGCCGCGGTCGCGGCCGGCGGACTTTCCGCTCCCGCCGGCGCGCAGACTCCCGACACCGTCGCCGTCGATTCGATTCCCGACGCCCCGGTGCCGGAGCACATTGCGCGCAACACCGCCAGCATCAGCGTGACTTCGGGCGGCGGATACACCCGCGTGGAAGGCATGCCAGTGCTGATCGGTCCCGTGGTCCAGACCCGGCTCGGAACGACGCGGTTGAGAATATCGGCGCTCGGCCTGCTCAGGAGCGCGGGGACTTTCCGTCTGGACAGCGACAACATCGGCCACGACCTGCGGCTTGCGGCGCTATTCGATCCCGCCGAGCGCACGTCGATCGTCGCGCGGGCGTACGGCGTCGTTGACGCGGTCGAGGATTGGCAGATTCCGCGGGACGAAGCCGGCTTGGCGGCCTTTTTCTTTCGCAGCGATTTCCGGGACCACTACGGGCGCCACGGCGCGTCGTTGACCGGCACGTATGCCGCCTCGCGGCGGTCTACGCTGATCGCGTCCTTCGCGCGCGAGCGGTGGCACTCGCGCGAAGTTCGCGACGTGCTGACGGTGTTTCGCAATGGGAAAGCCTGGCGGCCGAATCCGTCCATGGATGAAGGGCTGTTCCGGATCGCGACGGCGGGGCTGACGTACGACACCAGAAACGACCCGCGACGCCCGACGACCGGCTGGCTGGTGCGCGCCGAGTACGAGTTCGGGTCCGGCCGCACGGAGACTTTCGGCGCAACCTCGAACGCCGCGCGCAGCAGCGCGCCTGAGGCCGAGACAACGTATGGGAGGTTGTTCGTCGACGTGCGGCGCCACTTCCGGCTGTCGCCCACCAAGCAGCTGAGCGGGCGTGTTGTGCTTGGCGGGTGGATTCACGGCGACGAGCTGCCGCTCCAGCGCCGGCTCTCGATGAGCGGCGTCGGCGCCATTCCCGGAATCGATTTCCGCGAGCCTTCGCTCGGTCCGGATGTGGGACAGTGCAGTACGGCTCCGGCCCCGGCGGGGGATCCCGCGCAGTGCGAGCGCGCGCTGCTCGCGCAGGTAGAGTACCGGATCGGCTTGCGCTCCAGGCCGGGAAGTATCCTCGGGCGCACGGTGCGGATCCGGAGCCGCGCATTCACTCTGAATCCCTCGCTCGTCGTCTTCGCGGATGCCGGACGTGGCTGGCTGCTCGAGCCCCGTCCCGGCAACGGCGTGTTCGACGCTCCGCTGGTGCCGCCACCGCCGGCGCCGCCGGCACGGGACCTCATCTATTCCGCGTCGGCCATTCCGCCGCCCGGCACCTTCCGGACCGACATTGGCATCGGCGTGGATCTTGGCTTGTTCGGCATCTACGCGGCGAAATCCCTGTCCGAGTCGGGCGAGCCGGTCAACATCTTCCTGCGCGCCCGCCGTCGGTTCTGACGAACGTGTCCGGTCTGTCGCGGATCGCGCTCGCGCTGCTGCTCACGGCCATGCCGGCGGTTGCCGCCGCTCAGGAGCCGCGGATCGAGGTCCGACTCCCCGCGCCCGCCGCGCACGCGACGGAATCGCCGTTCACGAGGTCCGCCGGACTCCTGCGCGAGCCGATGAGCGGCCTGCTGCGCAGCGGGTTTCCCGCGCGCATCCGCTACAAGATCGAGCGCTGGGCGGCGGGTGGATTCGCGGACGACCTTCGCGCTACCCGCGAGTGGAACGTGATCGTCCGCTACGATCAGCTGGCGAGCGTGTTCACGGTGGTGCGTGTCTTCAGGGGAACGGCGACCCAGCTCGGGCAGGCCGCCACGATTGGCGGCGCCGATTCCATCGTCGCGCGCCTGACGCGAACGCCGATGCCGCCGCCGCGACGCGGGGAGCGCTCATACTACACGCTCACCATAGAGCTGGAGATGCTCTCGCTGAGCGACCTCGACGAGCTCGAGCACTGGCTCCGCGGCGAGTTCCGTCCGGCCGTGCGGGGCGAGCGCAATCCTGGAACGGCCGTCACGCGCGGGATCAGAACTCTGCTGGTGCGCCTGCTGGGCGGTGAGAAGCGCCGCTACGAAGCCCGCTCGCCCACTTTCACGCCCTGAAAGACGGCTAGCAGCTGGCTGTCCTTCTCAGCTCAGCAGCGTCACCGGTTCGTGCCGCGGGTGCCGGTGCTCCAGATCCTCGAGGTGATGGAGGGTCTCCTCGCCGTAGAACAGCTTGATGTACCGCGCCTGCGTCGGCGTGAGGCGGCGCACGGCCCAGCTCAGATGCACGAAGTGCGGCTCGACCGGAGCGTGCAACGGGTGCATCCCGATCTCGCTCGGCAGGTGGTTCGCCTTCCTCGTGTTGCAGGGGCTGCAAGCGGTGACGACGTTGGTCCAGTCGTTGGACCCGCCGCGCGAGAGCGGAACGAGGTGGTCGCGCGTCAGCGACTCCCGCGGCTTCAGCTCCATCTGCATCTTGCCGCAGTACTGGCAGCGGTAGCGGTCGCGCGCGAACAGGAAGGTGTTGGTCACCTGGCGCCGGAACTTGCGCGGAACGTGCACGAACTTGCGCAGCCGGATGACGACGGGACGGGGCAGGCTCAGCCGCTCGGACCGGACGTGCCGATCCGGATCGGCCTCGACGATTTCCGCCTTGCCGTCAATGACGAGCCGCAGTGCGCGCCTGAGCGGCACCATGGTCAAGGGCTCGAACGACGCGTTAAGTGCCAGACAACCCAGCACCAACATCCCCTCCGGAGGTTCGTGGGCTCAATATAAGCTACGCGTAACTCTTCATAGTAGACGTTTCTGCACCCTTGGAGGGCACGGACCCCCGGGCGGGGACGCGCGTGAGCCAGCCGTAGCAATCCGGCAGCTTGCCGGTCGCGAGACCCATGTACTGCTCCTGCACCGCGAGCGTGATCGGTCCCGGCCTTCCCGTGCCGATCGCCACGCGGTCGACCGACCGGATCGGCGTTATCTCCGCGGCCGTTCCCGTGAAGAAGAGCTCGTCGGCGATGTACAGCAGCTCGCGCGGCATCACCTGCTCCACGACCTCGTATCCGAGGTCGCGGGCTATGGTTAGCACGGAGTCGCGCGTGATGCCGTTGAGGATGCCCGCGCTGATCGGGCTCGTCATGAGCTTGCCGTCGCGCACCACGAAAAGGTTCTCGCCGCTCCCCTCGGACACGAAGCCGAAGGAATCCAGCATGATCCCCTCCACGTACCCGTCGATGCGCGCTTCCATCTTCGAGAGCTGCGAGCCGAGGTAATTCCCCCCGGCCTTGGCGAGCGTTGGCGTCGATCCCGGTGAGGGCCGCCGCCAGCTCGACACGCAGACGTCGACCCCCGACTCGAGCGCGTCCTTGCCGAGGTACGTGCCCCACTTCCACGGGATGATGAACGTCTCGACCGGCACGTCGTGCGGCAGCACCCCCATCTGCATCCCGGTTCGCATCGCTATGGGGCGCAGATAACAGTGCGGCAGCGAATTCTCCGCGACCGTGGCGACGCACGCCTCGATGAGCTCGTCGACCGAGTGGCTCATCGGCATCCGGTAGATGTGGCACGAATCCAGAAAGCGCTCCATGTGCTCGCGCAGCCGGAACACCGCGGGACCTTCCGGCGTCTCGTAGCAGCGAATGCCCTCGAACACGCTCGATCCGTAATGCACGACGTGGCTGAGCACGTGGATCGTGGCGTCCTGCCACGGGATCATCTTGCCGTCGCGCCAGATCTTGTGGTCGGGTGCCGGAGTCATGGTGTCCGTGCCTCGGTCAGTGAGTCGTCGCCGCGTCGTGCCAGGCCCGGAGAGCGCGTCCGGCGGCCGCGACTCGGCCCGCTACGTCTTCATCCCCCCGCAGCAGCCGTCCGTCGCGAACCAATGTCTTGCCCCCTACGGCGACGAACCGCGCGGCGGCGCCGCCCAGCGAGAATATAGCCGCGGCTACCGGATCACCGACAGGAAGCGCGGCCGCGCCGAGGTCGAAGACCGCGAAGTCGGCGTCCTTGCCTCGCTCGAGCGTGCCGACGCGGTCCCCCAGGCCGAGAGCGCGCGCGCCTCCGATGGTCGCGAGCTCGAGCGCCAGCAATGCCGACACGGCGTCGGGGGAGCGGTGCCGCGCGCGCTGCTGCAGCACGGCGGTCCGGGCCTCCTCCAGGATGTGCATCCTGTTGTTGCTCGCCACCGAATCGGAGCCGAGTCCGATCGTCACCCCGGCTGCGAGCATCTCGGTCAGCGGAGCGATCCCGTGTCCCAGCTTGGCATTCGACACCGGGCAATGCGCCACGGCGCAGCCCCGCTCCGCCATGATGCTCACGTCGCCTTCGTCCACGTGCACGCAGTGGATCAGCAAAGTATCCCGTCCGAGCGCGCCGACCGAGTCCAGCAGGGCGATCGGAGAGCGCCCACGGACGGGCGTCGCGATTCCCCGCGCGGCGAGCCGCCCGGCCAGCGACCCTGTCCCGGCGCGCACCAGCTCCCACTCGGCCGCGCTCTCGGCGACGTGTACCGCGAGCGGGAGACCTGCGTCGCGCGCGTATCCCGCCGCATCGGCGTACAGCTCATCCGAGACCGTGTAGGGCGCGTGCGGCGAGACGCCGACGCGGACCAGAGGCTCCTCGCAGTCCGGCAGCGCGCACGCGGCCAGCCTTCGGCGGAGATCGTCCATCGCCGCGACGCGCTTCTCCGGCGCGGGGCCGAAGACTTCCTGATACATGACGCCGCGCACTCCCAGCTCGATCATCGCCGGCAGCGCGACGCCGCTGGCGCAGGTGTCGGCGTAAGTGGTGATCCCGGCGAGCAACCCCTCGGCGATTCCATGCCGCGCGGAATCGAGCAGCATCGCCTCCGTGAAGATCTCGTTGCGGCTGGCCCTGAGCTTGTCGATCCAATCCGGGAACTCGAGATCCTCCAGCGACCCACGCATCGCAGTCAGCTCCAGATGCGTGTGGGTGTTGATCAACCCGGGCAGGAGGATCGCCTCGCCGAAATTCAGCTCTTCACCGGCGGGCGCGTGCGACGCGGGCCCGACGTACTCGATGCGCGTACCACTGACGCCCAGCACACCATCCTCGATCGGCGGACCGCTGACCGGAATCAGCCAGCGCGCTCGATACCGGATCACGACGGAGAGATCGGTACGCCGCGCGGCATCGGGAACGTATCGCGCGTCTGACCGGGGCGCGGCAGGGGCGCGGTACCTGGCTGCACCCGGGTTCCGGGATCGACCGACCGCACGGGTTGCGGCCGCGGCCGCGGTAGCGGGTCCAGCGGGATCGAGCCGGTCGTGTCGTAATACGGCGAGTGGATGGCCGGCATGCATTCGCGCGTCGGCTCGGTGCCCGAGATGAAGAACTCGGTCACGACCGGACCGCCGCCGCAGTATGGCGACGCGAGCAGTCCCGAGCGCAGGTCGACTTCGCGCACCACGATCCCCGGCGGGCGCGGCCAATCGGGCGGCGCGGGCTTGCGACGATAGACCTCCTGCATGAATGCGGTCCAGGCGGGCGCGGCGAGGATTCCACCCTGCGCGTTCGCCTTGATCTTGCGCGGCCGGTCGTAGCCCATCCACACCCCCGCGACCAGATCGGCGGTGTATCCGACGAACCAGACGTCGGTGCCGTCGTTGGTCGTGCCGGTCTTCCCGCCCGCCGGGCGCCGAAAGCCCGACGCCCAGATGCCGGAGCCGGTTCCCCTGCGCACGACGTCCTTCATCATGTCCACCATCAGCCACGCTTCTTCCGCCGTCATGACCTGCGAGTGCGTCGGCATCGGCTGCCACAGTATCTCGCCGCGCGCGTTCTCCACGCGCACGATCGCGTGCGGCGTGGCGCGGATGCCGAGATTGGCGAAGGCCGAGTACGCGGAGATCAGCTCCAGCGGAATGACTTCTGCCGCGCCGATGTGAATGGAAGGGAACGGCGGGATCTCGCTGGTGATGCCGAAGTTGCGCGCCTCTCCGATCACGCGCTCCTCGCCCAGCTCCATTCCGAGGTTGATCGTCGCGAGGTTGCGTGACATGTACAGCCCGCGGCGCATCGGGATCGGCCCCTCGAAGCGACCGTCGAAGTTGCGCGGCGCCCAGTCGACCCCGCCCATGTTGGCCAGGTTGATCGACGTATCCATCACGACATAGGATGGCGGTCGGCCGTTCTTGATCGCGGTCGCGTACACGAACGGCTTGAACGTCGACCCGGGCTGCCGCTTCGCCTGCACCGCGCGGTTGAACTTGGAGTCGTCGAAGTCGCGTCCGCCGACCATGGCGCGGACCGCGCCGCTCTGCGGCTCGAGGGCGACGAAGGCCCCCTGCAGGTACGGCGAGTTCCCCGGCGTGGTCTCGTCCCCGGCGATCTTCCGCGCGATGTAGCGCTCGTAGCTCTCCTTGCCGAACGCGCCGAACCTGCCGCTCTCGATGGCGCGCAGCTGCTGCTCGAGCGCTCTCTCCGCGGCCGACTGCATGTCCAGGTCGAGCGTCGTGAAAACCTTCAGTCCCTGCTCGTACAGCTGGCGACCGAACTGGTCGTCGAGCTGCTGCCGGACCCACTCCACATAGTAGGGCGCGATGTCGCCGGACTCGGTGCGCTCGGCCAGCCGTAGCGGGTACGCCTTCGCGAGGCTCGCGTCCGCGTCGCTGATCACTTCCTCGCGGCGCATCAGCTCGATGACCGTGTTTCTGCGCTGGATGGAGCGCTCCGGGTACCGGCGCGGGTTGTACCGCGAGGGAGCCTTGGGCAGCGCGGCGAGCGTGGCCGCCTCGGCGAGATTCAGGTCGCGGACGGACTTTCCGAAGTAGCGCTGCGAAGCGGTCTCGACGCCGTACGATCCGCTCCCGAGGTCGATCTGGTTGAGGTACAGCTCGAGGATCTTCTCCTTGCTGAACCGGTTCTCGATCGCGCGCGCGACTTTTCCCTCCTTGATCTTCCGGACGAGCGTCTTCTCGCGCGAGATGGACTCCGGGAAGATGTTGCGCGCGAGCTGCATCGTGATGGTGGAGAAGCCCTGCCTCCAGCCGCCGCTCATCAGGTTGTAGAACGCGGCGCCGAACACCCGGTACCAGTCGATCCCGGCGTGGGAGTAGAACCGCTTGTCCTCGGTGACGACGAACGCGTCTTTCACTACCTGCGGGATCTCGTCGAGCTTGACGAGGGTCCTGCGCTCCAGTCCGATCTCCGCGATGAAGCGACCGTCCACCGCGTACAGCTTGGAGGTCTGGTTGGGGGTGTACTCGTCCAGCTCCTCGACCGCCGGGCACTGCCCGCCGCGGCAGACCAACGCCCAGGAGGCGTACAGGAGGCCGATCGAGAATGACACGATCAGCGTGGCCCCGAGAGCGAACGCGCGGACCAGAACTGGATGGCTCTTCCTGAACGACGCAAGCCGTCCGCGCGACCTTCCCCGCGGCTGACCGCGGGGGGCAGGAGGTGACATAATCGAAATGTACCAACTGCCGCGGAGAACGTACCTTTGTCGCATGACCAGAGGCACGGGACTGATCGACGAGCTGTCGTGGCGGGGATTGCTGTACCAGCAGACGGACGGCGCCGGCGGCGCGCTGGCCGCGGGCAGCGTCTCGGGCTATGCCGGATTCGATCCGACCGCGCCCAGCCTGCACGTCGGCAGTCTCGTGCCCATCATGGGACTGGTGCACCTCCAGCGGGCGGGGCACGTCCCGGTGGCGCTGGTCGGCGGCGGCACGGCGTTGATCGGAGATCCGAGTGGCAAGGCCAGCGAGCGGCAGCTGCTCGACGCGGAGACAGTGCGCGCGAACGGCGCGTCGATCCTGACGCAACTCGAGCACTTTCTCGATTTCTCCGGTCCGTACGCCGCGGTCTCCGCCGACAACTCGGAGTGGCTGCGCGAGCTCGACCTGCTCGACTTCCTGCGGGAGACCGGCAAGCACTTCACCGTCAACTACATGCTCGCCAAGGAATCGGTGAAGGCACGGATCGAGACCGGCATCTCATTCACCGAGTTCGCGTACATGCTGCTCCAGGCCTACGATTTTCTCGAGCTGTACCGCCGGCGCGGAGTCACGCTGCAGCTCGGCGGGAGCGACCAGTGGGGGAACATCACGGCGGGCATCGAGCTGATCCGGCGCGCGGAGGGCGCGGAGGCGCACGGGATCACGCTGCCGCTGGTCGCCACCGCCGGCGGAACGAAGTTCGGCAAGACCGAAGCGGGCACTGTCTGGCTCGACGCGTCGCGGACGAGCCCGTACCAGTTCTACCAGTTCTGGATCAATACCGAGGACCGCGACGCGGCCTCGTACCTGCGGATGTTCACGCTCCTGTCGCGCGCGGAGATCGAGGAGCTGGAATCACAGATGCGGGCTCACCCCGAGAGGCGCGAAGCGCAGCGCGCGCTGGCCGCCGACGTCACGACGCGCGTGCACGGCGTGGACGCCGCGCGGATCGCCGAGGAAGTGTCGGCGGTGCTGTTCGGAAAGCGCGAGGCGAGCGAGCTGTCACTGCCAGTGATCGAAGCACTCTCACGGGAGATTCCTTTCTGCGACCTCACCGCGGGTGACGGAGCATCGATCGCGGATCTCGTCGTCACATCGGGGCTGGCTCCGTCGAAGGGCGCCGCTCGACGCCTGCTCGAGCAGGGCGGGGTGTACGTCAACGGCGTGCGCGCCGCCGCGGACCTCGACGTCGCCTCAGTCACCTCGTTGCCGGGGAACCATTTGCTTCTTCGCAAAGGCACCAAGCAGTACGCGCTGGTCAGGCTCCGCGCCTAGGTCCGGCTGTTCCGGCTGCCATCTGCCTGAGTCCGTCTCCGCTCAGGCGGTACGTCAACCATCCGCTGAGCGGCTCCGCCCCAATCGCGTCATAGACCCGGATCGCCGACTCGTTCCAGCGCAGCACCGCCCATTCCATCCGGCCGTATCCACGCTCCACGGCGATCGAAGCGAGGTGTGACAGCAGCATTCGCCCGATCCCCCGCCCGCGCAGATGCTCCCGCACGTACAAGTCCTCGAGGTGCATCCCGCGCCGGCTCAGGTGCGTCGAGTAGTTCTCGAAGAACAACGCGAACCCGGCCGGCTCGTCACCGATGAAAGCGAGCACCACTTCCGCGGCCGGGTTCGGACCGAACAGGTTCTCGCCGACCGACGCGTCGTCCGCTACGCACGTGTGCGCGAGCTTCTCGTACTCGGCCAGCTCGTGAATAAGCCGCGTGATGAGCGGGACGTCGTCGCGCGTGGCCGGCCGCAGGGTCGCGGCGCTCATGGGGCTCGAATAAGCTTCCCTACCGTTCCGCCGTGCGAAATCACGTACAGCTCGCCGTGCCTGTCCTCGCCGAACGAGGTGATACTTGTGCCCACGCCGGCATTCCACTCCCGCACGTCGGTTGCGGCTCCGTTCACCAGCCGGAAGCTGCGCAAGCCTCCCTTGCAGTAATCCGAGAAGAAATACAAGCCGGTGATCTGCGGGATAGCGCTACCCCGATACACGAACCCGCCGGTGACCGCGCACGTGCCACCGGGCCCCGTGTCGTATTCATGCACGGGCAGTGTCAAGCCTGACCGATCGCACACCATGGGCGGGTTGTGGCACGCCGTGCCTTCCATGATCCGCCAGCCGTAGTTGACTCCGGGCTGGGTGTCCGAAACGGCGTTGATTTCCTCCTTGCTGCTTTGGCCCACATCCCCGATGTACAGGGTTTTGTCCGCTCGGTCGAACGAAAAGCGCCAGGGATTGCGCAGGCCGTATGCCCAGATCTCGGGCCGCGCTCCCGCGACGTTGATGAAAGGATTCGAGGGCGGAATGTTGTACGGGGTCTGCCCCGTCGTGTTCACATCGAGCCGAAGGAGCTTGCCAAGGAGCACGTTCCTGTTTTGCGAGCTGTTGTCAGGATCGTTCCCTGATCCACCGTCGCCGGTCCCCATGTAGAGAAATCCGTCGGGACCGAAAGCGAGCTGCCCGCCGTTGTGATTCGAGAAGGTCGGATGCGGAATGTTGATGATCGGGAAGGCGGTGAGCGGATCCGCGATGTTCGAGCTCGCCGTTGGCGCGGTGTATCGCTCGATCTGGAGGTTGCCGCCGTTGTCCACGTAATAGACGTAGAAATGACGGTTCGCCGCGTACTGCGGATGGAATGCGACGCTCAGCAGCCCCTGCTCGCCCCCGCCATCGGTGACCTTGGAGTCGATATTCAGGAACGCGGAATCCAGCAGTGCCCCGTTCTGGACGACGCGGATGCGCCCGCGCTGCTCCACGATGAACAACCGGTCATCGCCCGGCGGCGACGCGAGATGCACCGGCGAGCTGAGGTTGCTCGCGATCGGTTGCAGGGTCAGCTCGACGTTCGGGGTGATGATGGCGGGCTCGCCCGGCCCTCCGTTGGAGCAGCTGAGCGCGAGCACAACCGCAGCGAGCTTCATGACGATTTTCCTCATGGCATGGTTCCCGGCTGAGGCGCGGCGGAAGTCGCCAGCTCGGCCTCGTTCGGCATGTCGGTTTCCTCGGGCATCTCCGTGGCCTTCGGCATCTTCGTCTCGACGTAGCGCGGGTCGAGTGCGTCGCGCAGCGCGTCCCCCAGCAAATTGAAGCCGAGCACCGACGCGCCGATCGCCACGCCCGGGAACACCGACGTCCAGGGCGCGTTGCGCAGCTGATCGAGATCGCGGCCGTCGGCGATCATCGAGCCCCAGCTGGGCGTCGGCGGCTGTACACCGAGCCCGAGAAATGACAGCGCGGCTTCCGCCATGATGGCGCCGGCCACGCCGAGCGTCGCCGCGATCACCACCGGCGCGATGACGTTCGGCAGCACGTGCTTCACGATGATCGTTCTGTCCTTCGCGCCGAGCGCGCGGATCGCCTGGATGTACTCGAGCTGCCTGACGACGAGCACCTGACCGCGCACGAGCCGCGCCATTCCCGCCCACCCCACGACGCCGATCGTCGCGAACACCACGACCATCGACGGCTGCAGCGCCGCGACCATCGCGATCAGGAGCAGCAGCGTCGGGAAAGCCAGCGTCACGTCCGCGAGCCGCATCACCAGCTCGTCGATCCAGCCGCCGTAATAGCCCGCGATGAGACCCAGCAGCACTCCGAGAAACAGCGCGATTCCCTGGGAGATCACGCCGACCGCGATGGACACGCGCGCGCCGTACACCAGCCGCGCCCACACGTCGCGACCCTGGATGTCGGTTCCCATCCAGTGCTCGGCGGACGGACCCTGGAGCATCCCCGCGAGATCGATTCCGACGGGATCGTGCACGGCGAGCAGCGGCGCGAAGATCGCCGCGCCGATGATCATGCTGACGATCACCAGCCCGATCTGCGCGCGCCGGTCGCGCATGAGCCGTCTTCGCTGTTTGGGGTCTAGCATGGCGTCATCCGGGCTCCGCCGCCGGGTCGCGCAGCTCCGGCGGCGTGTCCGGCGGCTGCCTGCGCCACCGGCGATGCTGCCAGAAGTACTGCTCCGGCGCGCGCCGCACCCAGTTCTCCAGCACCCGGGTGAAGCGCAGCACCACCGCGTCCACGTCGCGCTCCCGATCTCCGGTATCCACTACGGCGACTTCCTCGAAGCCGACGCGATAGCTGCCGTCGGGCTTGCGCAGCGCGGCGACGAAAATCACCGGTGCCCCGAAGCGCAGCGCGAACACGGCCGCGCCGCGCGGCGTCTTCGCCGGCCGGCCGAAGAACGGCACGAACGTGGACGCCAGGCCCCGTACGCCCTGATCCGCGACGAAGCCGACGGCCCGCCCCTCTCGCAGCGCGCGCGGCGTCTGCCGCACGGCCTGCGCGTCGTACACCACGTTCACTCCCAGCTGCTCCCGCGTCTGATTCAGATACCTGTCGAAGAACGGATTCCCCATCTTGCGGACGATCACGTCGAGCGGCACGCCCCGCGCCGCGATGTACGCCGCGGCCAGCTCCCAGTTTCCCAGGTGGCCGGCGACGATGATGATCCCCCGGCCCGCGGCGTGCGCCCGCTCGACGATGTCCCAGTTCTCGACCTCGCTGACCAGTCGCAAAACACCTGCCTGACCGAGTCCCGGAAGCAGCGCCGTCTCGATGGCGGAGCGCCCGAGGTGCTCGTAGGAGCGCTTGGACATCTTCGCCACCTCTTCCCGCGACAGCTCCGGGAACGCGGCGGCGATCTGACGCTCGACCACGCGCCTGCGCACGCCGAGCGGCCGGTACCCCATCGCCCCGACTCCGGCCCCGATCCGGCCGGCCCGGTCCCAGGGGACCGCGCCGAGTGCCCGCACCAGGCCGCGCAGTGCCCCATACTCGGCGCGGTGTTGCAGTGACTTCATCTGGGCGTAGCGTCGCGCGCGAACTCCCGGGTGTCACTCGCCACGCGATCCCAGTTGTAATGCGACTCGACGGCCGCGCGACCCGCCGCGCCCATGTCGGTGCGCAGCTTTTCGTCCCGGAGCAGCAGCTCCAGCGCGCCCGCGATCGCGCCCACGTCCACAGGCGATACCAGGAGGCCGGTCTTGCCGTCCCGGACGGCGGATCGGACCCCGCCCGAATCACCCGCGACGGATGGCAGTGCGCAGGCCGCGGCCTCGATGAACGAGATGCCGAACCCTTCCACGTCGATCTCCCGCTCGACGCGCGACGCGCCGAGGTAAACCGTCGCCGCCGAGTACGCGTCCGGCAGCTCCGAATCATCCAGCACGCCCGCGAAGACGACGCGGTCCGCTACGCCGAGAGACTGCGCCAGCTCGCGCAGCCTTTGCTCTTCCGGGCCCTCGCCCACCAGCACGTAGCGCAGCTCCGGAAACTCGGGCCTGAGCCTGGCGAGCGCGCGGATCCCCATGTCCTGGCCTTTGTGCGGCACGAGTCGCGCGACCGTGATGATCAACGGCGCGGATCCGACGCTCCACCGCGCGCGCAGCACGCCGTTGTCTGCGCGCGGGTAAAACCACGCGGGATCGGTCCCGAGATCGAACGCTCTGACCGGTGGGGGCCTTCGCACACCGACGGCGCGCATTACCTCGGCCGAAAGGTCGGCCACCCAGCGCGAAGTCGCCACGACGCCGGCGGCCGCCGAGAATATCCGGCGCGCGCCGAGCCGCCGCATGAGACTCTTCACCTTGCGCTTCTCGCGCAGCAGGTCGCCGCCGTTGACGTACACGAGATACGGGATGCCGGCGCGCCGCGCCGCCCACCACGCCGCGTAACCGGATGCGCGGATGTTGCCCGCGTGGATGATGTCGAAATCGCCCGCCATGCCGCTGAGGTCGCGCGCCCAGCGAATTCGATTCGCCGTGCGATTCGCCCGCGCGAAGCTAAACCGCTGTCGGTGGATGGGGTACGGCTCGCCGCTGTCGAACGCGCCTTCGTCCGAAGCCGCGACGGTCGAGACGGTCACGGGATCGGGCGACAGGCGCCGGCATATCTCGACGTGGCGCCTGGCCATGCCACCGAGATCGGGCCCGTAGTCCTGCGTGACGAAGAGGTGCCTCACGGACAAGGCGCGTTGTCGGTCACTGCTGCGGCGCGTGTCCCCGCTTGCCGTCGCGCGCCAGAGAGGCGGCGCGATCGAATCCTTCCAGCATGGCGCGCTCGCCGAAGTCGCGCGCGACTCGCGCCCGCGCCGCTTCGCCCATGGCGTCGATCCGCTCCGGGCTCGCGAGCAAACCCGCGACCATCCCGGCGGCGAGCGCGGCATCTCCCCAGGGAACGACGAGGCCGCTGATACCGTCGGCCACATACCGGCGCGCGATGGCGTCCTCCGCGGTGACGACGGGCACGCCAAGGGCCATCATGTCGAGCATCGCGAACGCGGCTTCGTCCCCCTCGCACGCGACCCAGCCAAGATCCGCCGCCGCGATCAGCGACGCGACGTCGTCCCGCTCGCCCAGCAGGCTCACGCGGGGGAGCAGATCCACCGCGGCGATGTGCATGCGCACGTCCTCGTAGTCGGAGCCCGGCCCGACCACGAACAGGTGAACCGACGGATGGCGCGGCGCGAGCATAGCCAGCGTGCGGATCGCCATCGCCGCGCGCCCGCGCGCGTGCAGATCGTAGATGCAGAGGAAGTGCGATCCCTTGTCGCTCTCCGGCGTCGCCGCTTCCGCCTGCGCGAGCTCTTCGCCCTCGAGGTCCACCGGATAGTGCGTGGGATCCACGCCCAGCTCGGCGACGACCGTCTTCGCGTCGCGCGGCAGTACGGCGGCGCGGACGTCCGCTTCGTGGGTGAAGAGATACACCGTGCGTCTCAGCCGGGCGGCGATCCGCGCGCCCGTTCCCATGGACAGCCGCGTGCCCGCCGGAGTCCGGCGCACGATGCCCCCGCGCCGCGCGAGCCAGCACGCCACGCCCGCGATGAGGTGCTCCCGGTCCGTGTGCACGAACACCACGTCGGGGTTCTTCTGCCGCAGGATTTTTCGCAAAGCCAGCGCCGCGTTCAGCCAGCCGCCGCTCGCGTCCAGCTCGGCCATGTCGAATCCCGCCCCCGGGACGTGCTCCCGCACGTTTGCCTGATGATCCACCACGAAGGTCACGGGATCGCCGGCTTCGGCGAAGGCCCGGGCGGCGACGGAGAACGCCCGGGCCGATCCCGACCACTCCACGCCGGTGTAGAGGAAGAGCGGGCGCATCAGATCCCCGCTCCGGCGCCGGCACCCACCACGTCGGACTCGCGGAACTGCAGGGAGTACAGCCGGTGGTACACGCCCTTCTTCGTCATCAGCTCCGTGTGGGTTCCCCGCTCGACCACTACGCCCCGATCCATGACGACGATGATATCCGCGTGCACGATCGTGGATAATCGGTGCGCGATCACGAACACGGTCCGCCCGGCGAGCAGCCGCTCGATCGCCTCCTGCACCAGCCGCTCCGATTCCGTGTCGAGCGCGGAAGTGGCTTCGTCGAGTATCAGGATCGGCGGGTCGTGCAGCAGCGCGCGCGCGATCGCGATGCGCTGCCGCTGGCCGCCGGAGAGCCGCGTCCCGCGCTCGCCCAGCAGGGCGTCGTAGCCTTCCGGCAGCTCGACGATGAAATCGTGCGCGTTCGCCGCTTTCGCCGCTTCCTCGATCCGGCCGGCCGGGAACTGCTCGGGCGCGCCGTACGCGATGTTGCTGCGCACGGTGTCGTTGAACAGAACGGTGTCCTGTCCGACGATGCCCATCAGGCTGCGCAGCGCGTCGAGCCGGATCTCCCGCGTGTCCACGCCGTCAATCGTGATCCGGCCTCGATCGGGCTGATAGAACCGCGGGATGAGATCGACGAGTGTGGTCTTGCCCGCGCCACTCGGCCCCACCAGCGCGACCACCGAGCCTTTCGGAGCCGTGAAGCTCACGTTCTGCAACACGGGCTCTCCATCGTACGCGAACGAGACCCTGTCGAACGCCACTTCCCGCTCGAACTTCGCGGTCGTGACCCTGCCCTTGTCGAGCTCCGTCTCCGCCGGCGCGTCCAATATGTCGAACAGCCGCTCGGCGGACGCGAGCGACGACTGCGCGATGGTCGGGACCTGCGACAGCTGCTTGAGCGGGCTCAGCAAACGTAGTACGAACATGAGAAAGGCGATCAGGTCGGCACCGGACATCGTCCGGTGGAGGAGTACTTCCTGGGCGCCGATCCATAGCAGGAACAGCGCCATGATCGTTCCGACTACCTCCGTGAGAGGCGGCGCCAGATACGCCAGCCGCGTCAGCTTTATGGTGCTGGTGGCGTAGCTCCCGCTCGCCTCGAGGAACCGCCCTTCCTCGTACCGCTCGGCGCTGAAGGACTTCACCAGTCGAATGCCGCCAACCGTTTCCTGCACGACGCTGGTCATCTCACCGTGGACGGCGCCCCGGCGGCGCGCTCCCTTCCGAAGCTTGCGCAACATCGGCTGCATCGCGGCAATCATGACCGGCACCACGAACAGCGAAATCAACGTCAGCTTCCAGGAGATTCCCACGAGGAACGCCAGGTAGCTGATCACCAGCGCGACGCTCCGCAGCGAGTGCGTCATCAGCTGGGTCAACACCACGCGGGTCTCCGCGGTGTCGTTGATTATTCGCGACAGGATCTGACCGCTCTTCATCCGCGTGAAGTAGCCAAGAGGGAGCTTCACTAGATGCCGGTAAACCGCGTTGCGGAGATCGCGCGTGACGTACTCCTGCAGCGTGGCGCCGAGAGAGGCGCTGAGCCAGACGAGCAGATTCTTGACCAGCATCGTCGCGACGACGATGAGAATGACCCCGCGCAGCGACCCCATCTTGTCGGCGGGATCGAGCAGCAAGCCGACCGTGGCGTTGAGGAGATCGCTCACCCACCCGGCCTTGAGGGAGATGGGCGGCTGGTCGAACAGGATATTGAGGAAAGGAATCAGCAGCGCGAGCGTGAAGGCGTCGAGCACAGCCGCCGCGATGTTGCACAGCATCGTGGCGCCCATCCGCCACGCATGCGGTCGCAGATACGGCAGCAGGCGGCGGTACACGTTCCTCAGCCCCGCGGAGTCAGCAGCGCCAGCGGCAGGATGACTTCCTCGGGCGTCACGCCGCCGTGCAGAAACGACCCGCGGTACCTGCTCTGGTACTCGCGCAGCTTCGTCGGGTACACGAAGAAGCAGTCGCCCGTCGCGAGCAGCGTGTTCGCGCCGTGCCCTTTCTTCGGCAGCTTGATCTCTTCCTCCTTGGGAAAGAGCAGCGCCTGCTCGGGACGCTCGGCGCGGAGGTCCTCGCCGAACTTGTAGCGGAGGTTGAGCGTCGCGTCGCGCTTGGCGAAGACCGTCGCCGGCGTGTTGCAGTGAATCGACCCGTGATCGGTAGTGAGCAGCACCGACACCTTTCGGCGCGACGCTTCCTTCAGGAGGCTGAACAGCGCGGAGCGCTGGAACCATTGCTTCGTGATCTGCCTCAGCGCGATCTCGTCGCGCGCGACCTCGTACAGGATCTGCGATTCGCTGCGGCCGTGCGTGAGCAGGTCCACGAAGTTGAAGACGAAAGCGCTGATCCCGGCCGGCGCGATGGCCGTGCCCATGTGGCGCTCGAGGTCGTCGGAGTTCGCCGCCGTCGAGATCTTGCTGTAGCGCACCCCGCCCCCGCCGCCCAGGTCGACAAGTTGTTGCTCGAGCAGCTCGCGTTCATGGGCGTTGAGCGACTCGTCTTCGCGGTCAGGGGTGCCCCACCAGTCCGGATACCGGCTCGCGATCTCGCCGGGGAAGAGCCCGCTGAACAGCGAGTTGCGCGAGTACGGCGTCGCGGTCGGCAGCACCGCGTAATAGTGGGTGGTCTCTACGTCGAAGAACGGCGCGAGCAGCGGCTCCAGCACGCGCCACTGGTCGAGGCGGAGGCAGTCCACGACGATGAAGACCGCCGCTTTCTCGCGTTGCAGAATCGGAACGAGAAATTCCGAGACGATGTCAACCGACAGCGGCGGCCTGTTGCCGCCGAGGTCGGCTAGCCACGCGGGATACGCCTCCTTCATGTATGCCGCGAACTCGCGGTGCATGTTGGGATAGAGGCCGCGGAGCGAGTCGTGCAGCCCCATGTCGCCGGAAGCGGCGAGGTCCACGTCCCAGCGCATGAACTCGTCGTACCGCTCGATCCAGCCGCGCCAGTCGAGATCACGCTCGCGCTGGGCCTCCAGATCGCGAAACCGCTCGACGAAGGAACGGCTGACCGCCTGCTGCCTGATCTTCTGCCCGTCCAGGATGCGCGTGATGACGGAGAGGACCTGCCGCGGGTTGATCGGCTTGATCAGGTAGTCGAGGATGTTGACGCCGATGGCCTCGCGGAGCGTAGAGTCCTCCTCGCTCTTGGTGACCATGAC
>JANLGX010000422.1 GCA_024654005.1 Gemmatimonadaceae bacterium
GCACTCGACCCCGGCGTATTGAGCGGCTCCCCGCCGGCCGATCTCGCCGTCACCCGCATCAGTGACCTTCTGGACTACGACTTGCCATGAACGCTGCGCGGACCTGCATCCTGACGATCAACGGCGGCTCGTCGAGCATCCGCTTCGCGGTGTATGAGGCCGGCGAAGCGCTGCGACGGCATCTCGATGGGAAGATCGATCGCATTGGTGTGAGCGGCACGAACCTCGTCGTCACCGGCGCCACCGGCAGACCGCAGGTCTCCCGCCGCCTTGGCGCCGCCGGCCACCGCACAGCGGTGGGTGTGCTCCTCGACTGGCTCGAGGCGCAGCCCATCTTCGCGTCCGTCACAGCCGTGGGACACCGCGTCGTGCACGGCATGACGCATTCCGCACCGGAGAAGGTCACACCGAGGCTGCTCGCGGAACTGCACGGCATCACGCTGTATGCCCCCGATCACCTGCCGCGCGAGATCGGACTGATCGAAGCGTT
Source organism: Gemmatimonadaceae bacterium (assembly GCA_024654005.1). Lineage (GTDB taxonomy): Bacteria > Gemmatimonadota > Gemmatimonadetes > Gemmatimonadales > Gemmatimonadaceae > JACDCY01. The sequence goes on from JANLGX010000422.1 coordinate 491, forward strand.
CCGGACGCGTTATCCAAAGCTGCCCCAGGTGGCGTGCTTCGACACGGCGTTTCACCGCAGCATGCCGCGGGTCGCCACGTTGCTGCCGATCCCACGGCGCTACGGGGCGAAGGGAGTCCAACGCTACGGTTTTCACGGTTTGTCCTATGCCTATCTGATGGAAGAGCTCGCTCGGCTTGGTGACCCAGCGGCCACGACTGGCCGCGTGATCCTCGCGCATCTTGGCAACGGCGCGAGCCTGGCCGCCGTGCGCGACGGCAAAAGCACTGACACGAGCATGGGTTTCACGCCCACGGCAGGATTGGTGATGAGCACCCGCACGGGAGACCTGGATCCGGGCCTGGTGTACTACCTCGCACGCACCGAGCGCATGACCGCGGCGCGTTTTCAACGGATGGTGAACCACGAATCCGGGCTGCTCGGCGTGTCCAAGATCAGTTCCGACCTGCGCGACTTGCTCGCGCGCGAAGCGCGTGACGCGCGGGCGGCGGAAGCCGTGGCCCTCTTTTGCTATCAGACGAAGAAGTGGATCGGCGCCTTCGCCGCCGCGCTCGGCGGACTGGATACGCTCGTCTTCACCGCAGGGATCGGCGAGAATGCGCCGCTCATCCGGGCGCGGATCTGCGACGGGCTCGGCTTCCTCGGCATCGAACTCGATCCGAAGCGCAATGCGAAGAATGCGCCGCTGATTTCGCGGGACGCCGGCCGCGTGAAGGTGCGGGTCATCCGCACCGACGAGGAGCTCATGATCGCGAGGTCCGTCATCCGCGTCCTCACGCTCGGCTCCACTCGGGAGAGGTGAACCATGAACAGCCGCACACTCACGCCGGAATTGCTCCACCAAATGGACGCCTACTGGCGCGCGGCCAATTACCTGTCGGTCGGCCAGATCTACCTCTACGACAATCCGCTCCTAAAACGACCGCTGACGCTCGCGGATGTGAAGCACATGCTCCTGGGACACTGGGGCACGACCCCCGGGCAGAACTTCATCTACGTGCACTTGAACCGGGTCATCAAGAAGTACGACCTCGACATAATTTATGTGTCCGGCCCCGGACACGGCGGCCCGGCTGTTGTCGCCAACACGTACCTCGAGGGCACGTACAGTGAGATCTATCCCAACATCAGCCGGGACGAAGGCGGGCTCCGGAAGCTCTTTCTTCAGTTTTCGTTTCCCGGAGGCATTCCCAGCCACGCCTCGCCGGAGTGCCCGGGCTCGATCCACGAGGGCGGTGAGCTGGGCTATTCGCTCAGCCATGCGTTCGGTGCGGTATTCGACAATCCCGATCTCGTCGTCGCCTGCGTCGTCGGCGACGGCGAGGCGGAGACGGCTCCGCTGGCCACCGCATGGCATTCCAACAAGTTCCTCGATCCGGTCACCGACGGCGCCGTGCTGCCAATCCTGCATCTCAACGGCTACAAGATTGCCAACCCGGCTCTCCTCGCCCGCATTACCCGCGAGGAGTTGGATCAGTTACTCCGCGGGTACGGGTGGACGCCGTATTACGTCGAAGGGGACGAACCGGTGCTGATGCACGAGGCCATGGCCGCAACGCTCGACACGGCCGTGGAGCACATCAAGACGATCCAGCAGGACGCCCGTGTTCACGGCAACGTCGCGCGTCCGCGCTGGCCGATGATCGTCCTCAATTCACCCAAGGGCTGGACGGGGCCGAAGACGGTCGATGGCCTGCAGGTGGAAGGCACGTTCCGTTCGCACCAGGTGCCGCTCTCGGACCCGGCCACCCATCCCGAACACCTCGTGCTGTTGGAAGAGTGGCTCAAGAGCTACCGGCCGGAGGAGCTCTTCGATGAGCAGGGCCGCCTGAAACCGGAGCTGGCCGAACTGGCGCCCACAGGCGAGCGGCGGATGGGCGCGAATCCCCACGCCAACGGCGGCATGCTGCTTCGCGACCTCCGAATGCCGGATTTCCGCGGCTACGCCGCCGACGTGCCCTCGCCGGGCGTGCGCGGCATCGGCGACACGCACGTGCTCGGCCCCTTCCTGCGCGACGTGGTGACGCTCAACAGCGAGCAGCGGAATTTCCGGGTCTTCGGCCCTGACGAAACGCTGTCCACGGCCTCGAAGCCCTCTTCGAAGCGACCACACGCCAGTGGGACGCCGCGACCGCGCCGAACGACGAATTTCTCGCGCCCAGCGGGCGCGTGCTGGAAATGCTCAGCGAGCACCAATGCGAGGGCTGGCTCGAGGGCTACCTGCTCACGGGGCGGCATGGACTCTTCAATTGCTACGAGGCGTTCATCCACATCGTCGATTCGATGTTCAACCAGCACGCCAAGTGGCTGAAGGTCACGTCGCACCTGCCGTGGCGGCGAAAGATCGCCTCGTTGAATTACCTGCTGGCTTCGCACGTCTGGCGCCAGGATCACAACGGCTTCACGCACCAGGATCCCGGGTTCCTCGACCTGGTCATGAACAAAAAGGCCGAGATCGTGCGGGTCTACCTGCCGCCGGATGCCAACTGCCTGCTCTCGGTGATGGACCATTGCCTGCGCAGCCGCCACTACGTCAACGTCGTGATCGCGGGCAAACACCCGGCGCCACAGTGGCTGACGATGGATGCGGCCGTCAAGCATTGCATCGAGGGTGTCGGCATCTGGCCGTGGGCCAGCAACGACCAGGGCGTGGCGCCCGACGTGGTGATGGCCTGCTGTGGCGACGTGCCCACGCTGGAGACGCTCGCCGCCGTCTCCATCATGCGCGAGCATCTGCCTGAGCTGAAAATCCGGGTGGTCAACGTCATCGACCTCATGAGGCTGCAGCCGCACACCGAGCACCCGCATGGGTTGAGCGACAGCGACTTCGCCGCGCTCTTTACCAAGGACAAGCCGGTCATCTTCGCCTTCCATGGCTACCCGTGGTTGATTCACCGGCTGACCTACCGCCGTACGAACCACGACAACATCCACGTTCGCGGCTACAAGGAAGAGGGGACCATCACCACGCCCTTCAACATGACGGTGCTGAACGATCTGGACCGCTTCCACCTCGTGATGGACACCATCGACCGCCTGCCGCAGACCGGCGAGACGGGCAGCTCCCTGA
>JANLGX010000424.1 GCA_024654005.1 Gemmatimonadaceae bacterium
CTCATCCGGCTGTCCGTGGCGGTACCGGACGAAGCCCGGGTCACGGCAGCGATCCGCGGATTCGGAATCTCGTACCATCTCCTGACGCTGCCCCCGGCCGGAGCCGATGTGCTCGCTCCGATCATCGACCGCGAAATGCGCCGGCTTTTCCCCGACATCGAGGACCCGTTGGTGGGCTTCGCGGTCGGCGGCAACATCGACCGCCGCACCGGCAAGCCGTCGGCGGCCGCGGCTGATCAGAGGCTTTCCGAGCGGCGCAGCTCGGTTCCAGCCGGAGAGATTCTGCCGCTCGAGATACTTGCGACCGCGGCGCCGCGGCACGTAGTGGATACAGTGGTGGGAACGCTGGAGCGCGCGGACATCCGGCTGGACCACCTGACCGTTCTGCCACAGGCGATGGCGCGGTTGTATCGTGAGGTCAACGGTACCGGCGATCCCGCGGCGATCGCCATCATGCTGCAGGGGTCGCCGGTCATCGGAGTGTTCGAGGGCGACGACGTGAGGTTCATCTCCGAACCGCCTCCTTCGGAAGAGGGGCTGTCGGCTGTCGACATTCAGACGGTCATCGATCAGGTCGGGCGGGCTCGCATGTACCTGCGGCAGCATTTCCGGGGCGCGGACATCGGGAAGATTTTCGTGGCCGCCGACCCCTCCGACCAGGCGCACGTAGACGGTGTGCTGAACGCCGCGCTCAACGTGGACGTGGTTCCACTCGCTCCGACGATGGGTCCTCCCGCAGCCGTTGCAGCGCTCGGGAGCGTGCTCAACGCCGAGGCGGGCGCGGAGCTGTCGCTGTATCCCTCGCCCAGGGAATTGCTGCATGCGTCCGAGCAGCGCCGAATGCGGAAATGGACGCTGGCCGCGGCCGCCGTCTGCGCGGTCGCGATCGCCCTCGCCGCAGGTACTACCGCCGGGGCTTCGCGCGCGGGGAGCGAGTTGCGCGCCGAGCGCGCGGCGGCTGAGGCGCAACTGGCGCAGATCGCGTCCGCGATGAGCGTCATCGAAGGGCGCCGGGCCAACATGCAGCGGACGGCGGCCATGGAGGCGCATTACGCGGAGCGGCGGCATCTGGCCCGGCTCGTCAACGGAATCCGCCTCGCTCAGCCGCCAAATGTCGCTCTCTCCGGCGCGACTCTGACGCGCATTGCGCAAGGTTGGCTGGTCGCGATATCGGGTACCGCCAGCGGACCGTCGGGCGCGGACGTGCTCGAAGGCGTGGCCGAGTTCTCGCGCGAGCTCCCGGCCAGGATCCCATTGGAATCCTTCAAGCTCGACTCCTTCGAGTACTCGGACAGTACGGAGGAGATCGCCGGCAACTTCAGGGTGAGCTTCGTCTCGGCGGTTACCCGATGAAGAAGCTGACGCCTGCCGAAGCGCTCGAGTATGTCAGAAAAAACCAGCAAGTCGCCCGGCTGGCCGCGATGACCGCGCTGGTCATCGCGCTGTCGGCGTGGACGTCGTGCTCGGCGCGGGCAATCACGAAGGAGGCAGACGCCGGCATTCGCGAAGCTGTCGCCATGCGCGGGACCGCGACACGCTTCTCGCAGCAGTTCCTGCCCGCTTCGGTGGCGGAGAGCGACGAGTGGGCGCGGACCACGGAAGAGGTCGCCGGGTTCGCATCGCCGGAGTCGGCGAAGCTGTCGCTCGCCCAGACCATATCGCGGATCGCGGAGGTCGCGGGAATGTCCGCGGTGAAAGCGAGCTTTACGCCGCCGGACACGGTCGGCTTCGTCGAGCCGCGCGTCATGGGAGACGTGACGTTTCAGACCGCGCCGTACGGCATCAAGCTGGAGGGGAGTGGGAGCGTGCTCGCCGTCTCGCGCGTGATCCTGCGCCTCCCGCCCGCGACGGAGACCCTGTCACTGTCGCTCGCCGGCGACACCGACCGGCCCAAGGCAACTTTTCAGCTGGCGGTGTATCAATCACCGGGAGGACCGCAAAATTAAGGGCGACAGCTCAGACGGTTCGAATTACATTTGGCTCGCTATCGCGGCGGGTGTGATCGTCGCGTTCGGCGTAGCCTGGCGCGCGAACTCGGCTGCCGCGGCTGTGGCGAAGGCACCGACGAGCTACATCGCGCCGGCCGCGCTCGATTCGCTGGGTCGCTACCTGCGGCCGGTTGCATTGACTTCCGCGCGCGCGAGGACCGAGCCCGCCGAGCTGTTCGCGCGGGAAGATTACTACGCGCTGCCGGGCGGCATCGGTGATATGGACGGGGCTGCCGCTACGGGTAGCGCAGTTGCGGAATGGGTTGTAAGCGCCATTCTGGTGACGGACGCGCAGCGGATGGCGATCGTGAACAATTCCGTCGTGCAGGTCGGCTCGGCGCTGCCGGGCGGTGCGCGAGTGGTGGAGATCCAATCGGATCGCGTTGTGTTGCAGGAGTCGGGTGGTGGTCGGAGAGTAATCTCCCTGAATCGGTGAGGCGGTGATGGCTGGACTTCGCTCGACAGGATCGGCACGGGGTTGGAGAGCAGCGTGGGCTTGCGCCGCGGCCGGGTTGCTGGCGTACGCGTGCGCGAGCGCGCCGCGCACTCCGGACGGGGCGCGAACCGCCGCGGAGGTCGCCGGCGTGGCTGGCTCCGACAGCCGCGCCGAAGTGGCGCTCCCCGCGCTGCCGGTGGCGCAGGTGACCGAAGGTGGGCAGGCGGGACGGCGGATTCACGGCTTCGACGCGGTCGATCAGGATCTCCGCACCGCGTTGCGTTTTCTCGCGCAGAGCTTCGAGCTCGGCCTCGAGATCGACCCGGACGTGCACGGTCTCGTGAACACGCGACTGGAGAACGTGACGCTCGATGAAGCGCTAGCGAGTCTGCTCGCGCGGCATTCGTATGCTTATCAGATCCAGGGCGGTGTGCTCCGGGTCACCGGCTCGCGGATGCAGTCGCGGACGTTCTCGCTCGACTACGTGTCGCTGAGCCGGGTCGGGGCGACGCAGACCGTGGTAACGAGCGGGCTCGGGGGCGGCGGCGGCATCGGCGGGCAGCAGTTTGGCGGGCAGCAGGCCAGCAGCGCGGCGGGAAGCGGCGGGGGTGCGTCAATCCAGAGCACGACCGCGGCCAATCTCTGGCAGGACATCCGCATCGCGCTCGAGGCGCTCGTGTTCTACGACATGACGACGGACACCACCGCCCGGGCGATCGTGAGCGCCGAGAGCTCGCAGACCAACATTCCGGTCAACGCTTCGAACGCAGTGCTGGGCGCAGTCGCCGGAGCGCCGGGTGCGACCGCGAAGACGTCGGCCGACGGGCGCCGCCTCATCATCAATCCGCTGGCGGGCAGCATTTTCGTCACCGGTCCACCGGCGACTCTCGCGCTGGTCGAATCGTACATCAGCGCGTTCCAGTCGGCCGTGCAGCGGCAGGTCC
>JANLGX010000429.1 GCA_024654005.1 Gemmatimonadaceae bacterium
GTCATAATCAGCCGCGTGCAGGTCAGAGCGTTCAGCGGATCGAAGCTCGAACAGGCGAGGCTGCGTGCCGGAATGACGCAAGCCGACCTCGCGATCGCCGTCCGCAACCGCTCCGCAGCGAAGACGTCGGAGCGCAATGTGCGCCGCTGGGAGAGCGGCACGACGCATGCGCCGCACGCGGTCATGGTGTCCGTGCTCTCCGAAGTGCTCGGCGTCCCGATGGACGACCTGTACGAGGCGCGGCGCGCGAACGGCTCCTCCTCCGATGAGGACGAGGAGGACGAAGCGGTGTTGCGTCGCGTCGCCGGAGAACTCGTCCACTTGGGCCATGACGACTTGGCCGCTGACTTGCAGCGGCTCGCGCGGGCTTCGCATGAGGCGAAGGTCGCGTGACCCGTTACATCCTCAGCTCCGAGTCCTATGTCATGCCGGCAACGAACTCCGGTGACTACCGAGTCCCGCCCCGCGACTTCCGGTTCGCCATCCGCCGAACACACGATCACTCATTGGTGTTCCGCACCCAGACTGTGCGGCTCGCCAACGAGATCCTCGAGAACCTGAACGGGACGAGGAGCGCGGCGTGACCGTCGCTGTCTCCTTCTTCCTTGGCTTCCTGCTGCTCTGCGCGTTCTGCGCGGCGGTACGACGATGAATCGCGCGGACTTGCTCTACTCCTGCCTCCGTGATGGTTCCCCGTGGACACGCCGGGACATCTTCGAGCACACGGGGACGTACTTCATGTCTAACAACGCCGCTGCCGAACTTCGTGCGCGCGGGCTAGACGTGCGCCACACGAAGAAGGGCCGTCTCGATGTGTACCAGTTGATGAACGCCCAACTCTCTTTGATTGAGGCTGCGTGAGCGTGTCCTGCCAGTCCCGGTACGAGACGGACGCGGAACGGTGCGAGGCCCGCCGGGCGACCTACAGGCGGTCAGCGAAGCGCCGGTATTACGAGTACCGGGCGTTCTGCCGGATGTATGACATTCGGCCGGCGAATCATCTGTGGACTGCTCATTGCGCCGAGTTGCGTTTGCGGCCTGAGTGGCAGCAGCTTCGTGCGTTCGCGAGGCAGGAGGCTTTTCGGTATTGGCTGGACAACTTTTCGCGGGATGAGATTTTGGTGCTCGGCTCGGGGTTGTTGATGGTGGATGCGGACGACGCGGTGGCCGCGTGAGCACCGTTCTTCCCGTCCCGGAGATCAGCGGTCTAGATGCAGCCTTCCCGGCCGATGCGCTCTCGTGGATGCCACCGTGGGACGAGATCCCCCCCGAGTTCCGTGACATGAACCGTGGCACAGAGTGGAACCGGATCGTGCGCCAGTGGTTCTTCTCCGGCCTCCCCGCCACCACGAAGTTCAAGGCAAAGAAGGGCATAGACGAGAGAGCCGCGCTCCGCGCTATCAGCGCGACGATGGGCTCGTGGGCTCCGAAGCATGAGCATAAGGAAGCCGCGACTGCCTACATGCTCTCCTGCTGGTTCGAGAGCGTGAAGGGCTGGGAGAAGCGCAAAGGGCGCAAAGGGAAGTCCGCGTGATGGTGAGCATCGCTGATCCCGTCGCCCGTCGGAAGCCGAAGCCGCGCGTCTACCCGTGTGCGATCTGCGGGAAGAATGTTAAGGCTGAGGAGGCCGTCTACTCATCGTGGACGCATGACCGTTTCCATCCGCTCTGCACCTACGGGCGGAAGAAGGCGAAGGCGTGAGCGCCCCCGTAC
>JANLGX010000441.1 GCA_024654005.1 Gemmatimonadaceae bacterium
GTACGCGATCGGGCTGCTCACGGTGTACGACGATGCGGATTCGAGTACAGGTTGGCCGACGGTCTCGACGATCATCGACTGGCGTCTCCCCACGTCGAACCAGGGGGTGCAATGGACGCCGAGCGCGGGGGACAACTACGCCTGCGTCGATGATGCTTTCGGCACCACCTACGCGACGATGATCGCGGACTACGTGAGCGCCGGGCCGAACACGCAGTACGACGAGGATCAATACGGCTATCCGGCGCTCGCACTGTCGGGCAAGACGGTTCTCTCGGTGGGGATCGCGGGAGGCTACGCTCCTAGTGCGGGCTATGAGGCCGCGCTGAACGTCAACGGCACGCTCACCGCGTACCTTCCGGGGGTGGCGACGATCCCGATGTACGTCTGGTGGGACAAGGTAACGGTTGGGTCAGGGTTTCCGGCGACGCGGCGGATATTCAATATCTAGGGAGAAAGGGGAGTGGAGCATGGGAAACATCACGGACGCGCGGTTGAGGTTGATCATCAGCGGGCTCATCGGCGTCGCACTGACGGTTGTCGTTTGCATCCTGTGGGCGTCGAGCCAGGCTGTCCCGACCGAGTTGTACGGACTCGTGACGGGCGTCTGGGGCTTCTTTTCCGGGCACGTCTACACGAATGGCACCGGGGCCCGGCCCAACGTCGGACCGCAGGGTGAACCGGGTCTGGTGGGACCGCAGGGAACCCAGGGAAATCAGGGGAATCCGGGATGAACGACATCACGGAGCGCATCTGCCCCAAGTGCCACCGGCCGCTCGACGACCACCAGCTACGCGGGCTGGACGGGCGCTGGCGGACGGTGCCGATGTGCGTGGAGCCGGGGATCATCGCCAAGGGCATCCGTCTGCCGGGGTGATTCTGCTTGACCATGACGCCTCGATTCGGAGGGTGCTGATGATGGCTGTCTTTCCTGGTGGTACGTGGCGGCCGGGCCCGCGTTCAAAGCAGTCTTACCCCGGCATCGTTCTCAATAAGGCCGTCGGCGTCATTCTGCATTCGATGGTGGGCTCGTTCGCCTCTGCGATGGCCCGGCTGGATTCCGCCGACCGAGCCTCATGGCAGTTCTCCGTCTGTCAGGATGGCCGGGTCTATCAGCACTACGACTCATTGGCTGTGACCTGGCACGCAGGCTCGCAAGTGTGGAACGGCCGGCTCATCGGCATCGAGCACGAAGGGGGAGCGCCGGGCAACGAATCAGAGCCGCTCACAGACGCCCAGAAGGCCGCCAGCGTGGCGTTGGTGCGCTGGCTGGCAAAGACACACGGCTTCCCGCTCGTACGCTACGACGGGCATTCTGGAGCGCTGTTCGAGCACAATCAGGTCTACGCCACCGCCTGCCCCTCGGGGCGGATTTCGTGGGCCGAGTACGTGGAGGAACCGATGACGGCAGAGGAACGACAGAAGTTCGAGGCACTGGCTGCGGCAGTGTTCGATCAAGCGCGGTGGATTCAGGGGCTCAACGCAAAGGGCAACGGCACCTTCGGCCTCGCGCTGCGGAACCAGACGCGCATCGACGCGCTGGAGGACCACACTCACACGCTGGAGGTGAAAGGGGGTGATGCCTGATGCGTGTTCCGATTGACACCGGACCTCCTCGCCGAAGGCATCCGGGGCCGTCGTGACTGCGGTTGCGGCGGCCTCGTGACAGCAGCACCGCCATCGTGAGAGAATCGGCGCACTGATTGCAAGCGTGTGAGGTGTTCTGATGAAGCGCTAATTCGCCGCCAAGTGATGGAATGAATTGTGTGAGGCCGCCTAAGTTGGGCGGCCTCTTGACGCGCCGCCCGAAGGGTGGTTAGATGGTTCTACCGTCGTAGGGTCTCTGGGCGCTTCGCCATGCCAAACGACGTGAAGCACAAAACGCTCGGGGCAACTCGGGCGTTTTCGTCTGTGGTAGAATCGGGACACCACCTCCGCGGCTTCGGAGCGAGAGGCCCCCGAGTTGATCGCGGGGGCTTTCTCATTGCATCGCCCGGTGGCTCTACATCACTCCAGTCTGCGCATCTCCTCGATCGCCGCATCGGCCAGTGCGGCTTTCGCGTAACGTTTGACCATCGCCTGATTGGCCCACCCTCCGAGCGTCTGCAACGCCAACGGGCTCATCCCTCGGCTAAGCATGTTCGTCGCGAACGTGTGGCGCAGCTGGTGCGGATGCGCCTCGACCCCGGCCCGGCGGGCGATTGTCTTGAACCGCTGGTAAATCGCCTCGTCGCCGACGCCGAAGATGCTCGAGGTAGTCGACGTGCGTCGTGAATCTGA
>JANLGX010000443.1 GCA_024654005.1 Gemmatimonadaceae bacterium
CCAGAGCGCTCTTCCGGGCGCCCGCGCGCACAGTCTTCCTGATCAAGGCCAGCTACTGGTTTGGCTTCTGATCGGGCACGCGCTCAGTCGTCCTTCTGCCCGAAGATTGCCATGTTCGAGCTGTGGCCCGGAGCGACTTTCTTCTCCGGATAGATCCAGTGCACGGCCTGGTTCACCGCGGCAGCGGCTTCACCGAAGCCGGTCGCGATCAGCTTGAGCTTCCCGGGATACGTCGTTATGTCGCCCGCGGCCCATATCCCCGTGCGTCCGGTCTCCATCCGGCTGTTGACCGCGATGTCGCTGCCCTCGAAGCTCAGCCCCCAATCCTTGAGCGCGCCGAGCTCGCTGTGGAAGCCAAGCATCGGCAGCACGGAGTCGGCCTCGATGTCGCGCGTCGTCTTCTCCTTTACGTCGCGCACGCGCACGCCGCGCAGCGTGTCGCCCTCGGCCAGAATCTCCTGCAGCTCGTGGAACGGCAGCAGCGTGGTGCGTCCAGCCGGCGGACATGCCGCCAGCACCTCCGCCACGGTCGAAGCGTGCGCGCGGAATCGGTCGCTCCGGTGGACGAGCGTGATCTCGGTCGCGACGTCGCGGAGCTGGTGCGCCCAGTCGAACGCCGAATCGCCGCCACCGATGATCACGATCTTCTGCGACCGGAACTGCGTGGGGTCCACGACGCGGTCGTACACGCCGCGGCCGTACCATTCGTCGGTGCCCTTCTGCGGCAGCCGCCGCGGGAAGAACGCGCCGAGCCCGCCGGCGATCACCACCGCCCGCGTCGGGAAGCGGTCGGTCTCGGTCGCGAGCACGAAGCCGCCGTCGGCTTCCTCCAGCGCGATGACGTTCTGGTTGAGGTGCGACGGCGCGCCGAACTGAAAAGCCTGCTCGGCCAGCTCGCGCACGAGATTCTTGGCGAGCACCTGCCGGTATCCGCCGACGTCGAAGATGTACTTCTCCGGATACAGCGCCGTGAGCTGCCCGCCGATCTCCGGGAGCGCGTCCAGGATCTGCGCGCGGACGCCGCGCATGCCGGCGTAAAAAAGGGCGAACAGGCCCGTGGGCCCGGCACCTATGATCGTGATGTCGACTGAGTCGTGGTTCATTATGTTCAACGGAATGAAAATCTACACGCGCACTGGCGACCTCGGAGACACCGGCCTCTTCGGCGGCGGGCGCGTTCAGAAAGATGACCCGCGCGTCGCCGCTTATGGCGACGTGGACGAGCTGAACTCCGTGATCGGACTGGCGCGGTCGGGCGACGCGCTGCCGCGGGTGGACGAAGTGCTGGTGGGGATCCAGCGCGATCTTTTCGGCATCGGCGCGCTGCTCGCGACGCCCGACTTGGAAAAGATGCAGCAGCATCTCACCAAGGCCCGGATCGACGCGACGCGCATCGTCGAGCTGGAGCGCGCGATCGACGCCTGCGAGGCGGAGCTGGATCCGCTCAAGGCTTTCATCATCCCGGGCGGCTCCCCCAAGGGCGCGGCGCTGCATCTGGCCCGAACCGTCTGCCGCAGGGCCGAGCGGGCGGTAGTCGGGCTCGCCAGGGCGACCACCATCCCGCCGGTAGTGGTGATCTATCTGAACCGGCTCTCCGACCTGCTGTTCGTGCTGGCCCGCGTCGCCAACAAAAGGGCGGCGGCCGGCGAAGTGACCTGGTAGGGCCGGGCCGATGTCGGCTTTGAGAAAGCTGTCCGTCACTGGGCCGCCGGTCGTCGTTTCGGCCGGGTCGCTCGCGCAGCTCGGGGCCGAGATTGCCGCGGTTGCGCCCGCGTTCCGCTACGCGATCATCACCGACTCCATCGTCGGGCCACTTTACGCCGAGCGGCTTGCGGGCTCGTTTCCAGATCCGACCAGCGTTTCAGTTCTAACCATTTCCGCTGGAGAATCACACAAAACTAGAGACAGTTGGGCGACATTAACCGATCAGTTGAGCAGCACTGGCCACGGTCGCGACACCGTCATCGTTGCTTTGGGGGGTGGAATGGTCGGCGACCTCGCCGGATTCGTGGCCGCTACCTATATGAGGGGTATCAGCCTGATACACGTCCCCACCAGCCTCCTGGCCATGGTCGACTCCGCCCACGGCGGCAAGACGGGCGTGGACACCACCGGTGGGAAGAATCTGGTGGGGGCTTTTCACCCGGCAACCGCGATTTTTATCGATTCGGAAGTCCTTGCCACGCTTCCACTTAGAGAATTCCAGTCCGGACTGGCTGAAATATTGAAACATGGGATCGTGCAAGACGTGCAATATTTCGCGGACGTTGTGGCCGAGCTGCCCGGATTGCTCAGCCAATCGGGGGTCTCGGGTGACACCCTAGCCCGGCTCATCGTCCGTAGCGTGGAGATAAAGACGGAGATCGTGGCCCGCGACGAGCGGGAGTACGGTCTCAGAAAGATCCTGAATTTCGGCCACACCCTCGGCCACGGGATCGAGGCGGCCAGCGGGTACTCGCTGCTCCATGGCGAGGCGGTGGCCATAGGGATGTGCGCGGAGGCCAGGGCGGCCGAGCGCGCGGGGATCGCGGAGGCAGGTACGGCCGAAGCGGTTCGGGAGGCGGTGTGCCTGGCGGGGCTTCCGACCGCCTTGCCGCTGAGCGTCAGCGTCGAGCGAGTGATGCAGCTCGCCCGCGCGGACAAGAAGAAGCGCTCGGGCGAGATCGAGTACGCCTTGCCCGAGAGAGTGGGAAGGATGGCTGGCCGTGACAGTGGATGGACGCTGCCGTTGCCCGACACCCTCGTTCAGGAGGTGCTGCAATGAGATTTCAGACGCTGATCCGGACCGCGGTCGCGAGCGTGACGGCCGCCGCCTTGATCAAGGCGGACGTAGTGCATATGCCGTACATGAGCCATGTCCTCGAGCACACTCCCATAGTGGTATATGGCGAGCCGTCGCTCCCGCCGACGCTGGTCCAGGCAAGGCGCAGCTTCTATCTGAAGCCGGAGCTGGCCGGGCCTTTCGACCGCGCGGCCCCGGGACGCGCCGTCCCGGTCTCCCTCACCCAGTACTGCCTGCAGGGCACGACGCGGCGCGGACGCTACGTCCGGCCGGGGATCGTGGCCGCCGACCCGCGCGTATTTCCGCTGGCGCGGTACGTCGAGGTATTTCTGGGGAAGGAATACCTGGGCCGGTTCCTGGTGGACGACACCGGCAAGAACGTCCTCGGACCGACGCTCGACATCTGGACGGAGGACTGCGGCCAGGCGCGCAGGTTCGGACGGAAGTGGGGGCACGCGGTGCTGGTGGCGCGGGGGCAGCAGTGACCACAGCAGTGATTAGTGACTAGTGATTAGTGACTAGTTACTGCATATAGGCGTGGTAACGCTCTTGCATCGCGTTGGATCCGCGCTGAGCACCGAACGCGGCACCTACTAATCACCAATCACTCATCACTAATCACCCCATGTCCTCCTTCTCGACGTACATGATCGGCTTCGTGGTGCTGGTGCTCGGCCTGGCCATCGCCGCCTACCTGCTCAACCTGCCCGCGATATGGATCGCGGTCGGCGTGATCGTCCTCATCGGTCTCGGCATCCTCATGGCCACCGGCCGAACGAAGCCCAAAGACCCGCCTACGGTCTGAGCCGGGGCGGGAAACGGCCCGCCTTTAACCACGCCGATTAGGTCGTAAGCGCCCCGCCAACCCGCCCCCCCTGGTTGGCGTCAACGTGTCTGTTGACCGTTCCAGTTCGCGACATTATCGTGGCCGTCCCAGTTCCCACCAGCTGGTTCCGCGGCCCACTTCGGGCCGCCCAAAAACTCCCGCTCAGGGCAGCTCATGCAGACCACGGCCGAAAGCAGGTCTAAGGGTTTCTTTCGCTCATCGCCTTCCACCGCTTTCGACCAGTACCTGCACGACATTCAGAAGCTTCCACTCATCAAGGATGTCCAGGAAGAGCGCCGTCTCGCGCGGCTCGCGCAGAATGGAGATGAACAGGCAGCGGAGCGTTTGGTTACGGCCAACCTCCGCTTCGTCATTTCATACGTAAAGAAATACCAGGGTCACGGCCTCGATCTCAGCGAGCTCGTGGCGATCGGCAACGAGGGTCTGCTCAAAGCGGTGCGCAAGTTCGATCCCGACCAGGGCGTCAAGTTCATCTCGTACGCTGTGTGGTGGGTGCGTCAGGCAGTGCTCAAGGCCCTCGCCGAGCAGACGCGCTCGGTCCGGATTCCGCTCAACCAGAACTCGCAGCTCATCAAGCTGTCGCGGGCGGAGACCGTCCTCTCGCAGGTATTGAAGCGCGATCCGACGGACAACGAGCTGGGAAGACTCCTCGAGGAGACGCCCGAGCAGGTCCGCTCCGCCAAGCAGATGTCCGCGACCGAGCTCTCGCTCGACGCGCCGATCGACCGGTCCGACCGCGAGGCGTCGACCCTTGGCGAGCGCTTCGCCGGCGTAGACGGGATGGAGATCGAGGAAGTCACCGACTTCAATCTCATGCGCGCGTTCATCGACCGGGTTTTCCGCACGTATCTCACTCCGCGCGAGCGCAAGATCCTGTACCTGTACTACGGGCTGGAAGAGGGATCCGAAGCGATGACGCTGGAAAGGATCGGCGCGCTGATGGGCGTGACGCGCGAGCGGATCCGGCAGATTCGCGAGCGGGCCTTCGAGAAGCTGCGGCAGTCGCCCGACGGCGCCGCACTCTCCGGGTTCTGGACAACCGCCTAACCGCCGCCCGTCCGAGCGATCGACAGGGACGTTGGCTAATGCCGGCGTCCCTGTTTTGATTGAAGGGATGGCAAGCCCGGTGACCAAGCCAGTCGCAACCGCGCGCGCGGAGGATGCGCGCGTCGTCGCGTTTCTCAACCGCGCCGCCGGCTCCGCCGAAGCCGCGCGCAAAGCGCTCGAGTCCGCCGACGCGTTCGACATCCGCGAGACCGACGCCGAATCCATGACCCGGCAGATTAGCGAAGCGGTCGACTCGGGGTCGAAGCGCGTACTGGTGTGCGGCGGCGACGGGACGATCGCTTCCGCGGCGCACGCGCTGGCCGGCACCGGCGTCGAGCTGGCGATTCTCCCGGGTGGAACGCTCAATCATTTCGCCAGGGACTACCACATTCCGACCGATCTCGCCGAGGCGCTCACCGCCGCCCGGGGCGACGCCAGCGCGGAGATCGACGTCGGGTACGTCGGCGACAGGCTCTTCCTCAACACCTTCTCGGTCGGGATGTACGTCGGCTACGTGCGGACGCGCGACCGGTTGGAGAAGCGCGTCGGCTATCGGCTCGCGAGCCTTCTCGCCGTTCTGCGTACGTTCATCAGGATGTACCCGATGCATGTGGAGCTGGAAGTCGACGGCAAGGTCCGCCGGTACAAGACGGCGCTCGTTTTCGTCGGGGTGGGCGAGCGCGAGCTGAAGGCGCCGAAGCTGGGCGCGCGCATCGAGAGCGGCCGGCACGGACTGCACGTCATGATCGTGGAAGGGCGCAGGCGCGCGCGGCTCGTCGCGATGGTGATGGCCGCGGCCGCGCGCGGTGTGGAGCACGCCGCCGAGGGCGACGCGCTCGACAGCTTCCTCGTGGAGCGCTGCACGATCCATCTCGGGCGCCGGCGCGCACCGGTGGCCGTGGACGGAGAGATCATGAGCCTGCCGGCTCCGCTGGAGCTGCGAGTGGAGCGAAACGCGTTGAAGGTGGTGGCGGCCAGATGTCCCTGAACGCGGAGCCGTCGCGTCCGCCCGGCGGCGACTACACGCTGGATTCGGCGCTCGCGGGCAAGCTCGCGGGAATAGTCGGCGAGACGCACGTTCTCTCGCGGCAGTCGCAGCTGCTAGTGTACAACTCCGACGGTCTGCCGGGCTACCGGCGACAGCCCTCGCTCGCCGTCTTTCCGGGAACGCAGGACGAGGTGATCGAGGTCGTGCGCGCGCTGCACGAAGCCGGCGCGCCGTTCGTGCCGCGCGGCGCGGGAACCGGGCTCTCCGGCGGCGCGCTCGCCGACGGCATCGTCCTGCTCGGCTTGAACCGCCTCA
>JANLGX010000228.1 GCA_024654005.1 Gemmatimonadaceae bacterium
CCTTCCTCGAGGCCGTGCGCCTGTTCGAGGTCAGCGGGGGCGTGGTGCTCAAGCTCGGCAAGCTGCGGCTGGTCGACCGCGTGCGGTTCGTCGCGTGGCTCGCCCGACGCGAGCAGGCCGCCGCTCATCCCGACGGCGCCGACGCCCTCGCCGCCGAGCTGGGGTTGGTGGCCGGGGGCAAGCCGTGAGCGACCCTCTCGACGCCGTGCTCGAGGCGTGCGACTTGCCGGAAGGCTGGACCGAGACGTAGAACGACGAAGCCCCCGCGCGCTGGCTGGCGCCGAGGGCATGGCCCACGAGGAGTGACTCATGAGCACGAAGAACCTACGAACGGACGAGGCTGCGAGCAAGCGCGGCGGCAGGGTCCGCACAGGAACCATCCGCTTCCGCAACGGCCGCTGGTACGGCCGCGTCTCTCTCGGCGACAAGCGCCCGACCTTCGAGCTGCCGACGTGCCAGACCGAGGCCGCCGCCCGCGAGCGGGCCGCGCTACTCGCCGACGTGGCCGCAGTCCTCGTCGAGGCTGGGCAACTCGACCTTGCGCCGGCGCTGCTCGGCAAAGCCGCGGTGGCCGCCGACGCCCAGGCCCTCGCCGACGTGCGCCGGGTCGTGGCTGGCGTTGCCGCCGGCAAGCTCGTGCGAGAGGGCGCCCGTGAGGGCATGACCTTCCGCGAGCTCGCCGAGCTCTGGACGAGCGGCAAGCTGGCGCAGAGCCACCCCGACCATGTGCGGGTGCGCGGCGACGTCGGCAACGACCTGGGGCGCCTGCGCAAGCACATCTATCCGGCGGGCGTGGGCGACGTTCCGATCGCGGCGTTCACGCTGGACCACGCCGAGCGGGTCATGTCGACACTGCCGCCCGAGCTGTCGGCGACCACGCGACGCCATGTCGCGCTGCTCATGCACCGGGTGCTCGGGCTCGCCGTGTTCCCCATGCGCTTGCGGGAATCGAACCCCTTGCCCCGTGGCTGGCTGCCGAAGCCGAGCGCCGCGAAGGCCAAGGCGTACCTCTACCCCGACGAGGAAGCGAAGCTCTGCGGCTGCCGGCGCGTGCCCCTCGCCCGGCGCGTCTCCTATTCGTTCCTGGCTCGCGAGGGCATGCGCAAGAGCGAGGCGCTCGGGCTTCGGTGGGGCGACGTGGATCTCGAGCGAGGCGCCGTCACCCTCGACGAGAACAAGACCGACGACCCGCGAAGCTGGGCCCTCGGCGAGGACGTCACCGAGGCGCTGCGCCGGTGGCACGAGCGCTGCGGAAAACCGGCGGCCGACGCGGTGTTGTTCGACCTGCCCAACGCCGAGCTGCGCGCCGACGCCTTTCGCGAAGATCTCGAGGCCGCCGGCGTCGACCGACCGGAGCTCTACAAGCGGACGGCAGCGCGCCAGCCGATCCGGGTGCATGACCTCCGGGCGAGCTTCATCACCCTGGCGCTTGCCGCCGGGCGCTCCGAGGCATGGGTGAGCGATCGGACGGGGCACAAGTCGAGCGTCATGATCAACCGCTACCGCCGGGCCGCGCGCTCGGCCGCCGAGCTGGGTCTCGGCTGGCTCGCACCGATGCACGAGGCCATTCCAGAGCTGGCCAATTGGCGCCGAATTGGCGCCGAAGCAACTGGCGCGGAATCCGATGGTCCTACAAAGTCCAACAATTCCGCCAGCACGCCCGGGAGGACTCGAACCTCCGACCGTCGGCTTAGAAGTTCGACCCAGGCGCCCGACGGCGCGCAAGACGTTGCAATCGTTGGGGCGCAATCGACGGAAAGCGACCATTCGCACGACTCGGCGCCAGTCGAAACGCCGCTGGCGCCAATTGGTGACGGTCCCAAGGTCGTCACCGACGCCGTAGAAGAAGCCCTCGCCGAGGCATTGAGAGGCGCCTCGGCAGCGGGGCAATGGCAGGTTGTCGAGCTGCTCGCGCGGGAGCTCGAAGCGAGGCGCAAGGCCCGGTCGGCGAGTAACGTCGTCACGCTCGACCCGAGCAAGCGCAGGGGGCAGCCATGAGCGCCTCGACGAAGAAGCCGCGCCAGCCCCACGTCGGCGCCGTCATGGAACGCGTGTTGTGCGCCGCGCGGCAGCTGGCAGGGCCCGGCGGCTGGGCCCCGACCGATGCGGTTGCGGCTCATGTCAGCGCCGGCCGGCTGAAGGTGACCCCGGCCAAGGTGCGCGATGCGGTCTACTGGCTCGTGAGGATCGGCGTGCTCGACCGGAACGGACCCGAGCTCGTGCGGATCGCGTCGAGGTGCCGACCATGAGCGCGCGCGTCGACGCCGCCGAGCTGCGCCGGCATCCGGCCCTCGCCGACCCGCTGCGACTGTGCGCCGCGCTCGGGCTCACCGAAGGGGGGCGGCGGCAACCCACGGGCTGGCTCGTGCGCTGCCCCGTGCATGCCGACCGCACCCCATCGTGCTCGGTAACGCGCGGCCCGGATGCCACCCTTCGATGGCGCTGCTTTGCGTGCGCGACCACCGGCGACGCGCTCGACCTGGTCGCCGCGGTTCGCGGGCTCGACACGCGGCGCGACTTCGCTGCCGTTTGCCGCGAGGCCGCCGAGCTGGCCGGCGTCGAGCTCGACGAGGACGGCCCGCGCCGCCATCACACGCCAGCACAGCGGCCCGCGGCGCCACGACCGGCACCGGAGCCCAAGCCGGAGCCGAAGCCCACGGACGAGGCGCTGGACGGGCTCGCCGGCGTGCTCGGGACGATCCACCGGATCGATGACTCGCCGCTCGCCGCCGACGTGACCCGGTACCTCGAGGGGCGCCACTTGCTCGCCGAAGCCAAGGCCGACGGCTGGTTCGCGCTGCCCCCCGCGCCGCGCCAGGGCGAGCTGGTGCGCTGGCTCGCCGAGCTGGGCGACCACGGCGCCGAGGACGTGGCCCCCGAGCATGCGCCGAGCTGGAAGCGGGCAGACCTCGAGGCGCTCGGCTGGCTGCCACGCATCCCGCACGGAGCGGCCCGGCTCTGCATCCCGTGGCGCTCGCCCGATGGGCTTGTGACGACCATCCAGCGGCGAAGGCTGGACGACGGCAGACCGAAGTACGTGTTCCCGGATGGCCGAGGGGCGCGCTGGCCCTATGGCGTCGAGCGGCTGCGCGATGGCGCACCCATTGCCATCGTCGAAGGCGCGATTGACGCGGTGGCCTTGCGTGCGTTGTGTCGCATGTACAGCGTCAATCGCGACGTGATCGGGCTGCCAGGTGTGACCGGCTGGCGCGACGACTGGGCCGAGCTGCTGAGCGGTCGAGAGGTCTTCCTTGCCCTCGACGCCGACAAGGCGGGCGAAGACGCAGTGGCACGACTGGCCGAGGTGGCGGCGGGCGCGGTGAAAGTCCTCCGCTGGACGCCGACCGGCGGCGGCGACTGGTGCGACGAGCTCGCCCGGCACGTAGCGGCGACGAAGGCATAGCAGCGCGCTCGCCTTCGGGGCCCGAGCGGATCGGACGTCGAGGGCGGGCACGGTGCCCGTCAACAACCGAAGGCCGACACGGCCGGAGGCATCATCATGGCAAGGTACAGAATCGAAGGAACCATCGTCGACACCAGCAACGCGAGCGCCGAATGGGCGGAGGAAACCGACTGGAACGGCAACAACCATATCAGCCGAGCGACCGGATCGCAGTGGGAGCACGAGACGCTCTACCGCTCGCGGCGAGGCCGCTACTACACGGTACACACCAGCCAATGGCAGGGCTCGACGCCGCGTGCTGAATGGGTGAGCCCCGAGGCCGCGACGCGGTGGCTCTTGCTCATGGGCCACGACCTGCCCGAAGACCTGGCTGCCCTCGAAGGCGAGGTGAGCGAATGAGCGCCGCTCGACTGCGCCGGCTCGTCTGCTACCAGGGCGACGAGCGGCTGGCCAAGGTGCTCGGCTGCTCTGGCTGCGGTGGCATGTTCAGCGTCGACACCGTGACCGAGTAGTCGGCTATGGGTGGCGCCCTCGGTCGACACGAGGCCGGGGGCGCCTGCTCGTGCTATGGTGAGGACCGAAACGAAGAAGCGCCCGCGACGTTCGTAGCGTCGACGGGCGCGACCACGAGGTGACCGTGGCAACGAAGAAGGTAGCACAGCCGATTGTCGAGATGGTTGCTCGCGGCGAAACTGCGGCGGCGACCGGTGCGGCGACTGCGACGAGTGGGGGGGCTCGTGCTGCGGGCGTGACTGCGTGCGCGACCATGCGCGGCGAAGCTGAGGTGACCGGGCTCGGCAACCGCTCGGCCGAGCAATGGGAACGCGAGGCGAGGGCGGCCGTCAACGCGCTTGCGACCGCTGACCTTCCCCGCCGACACCCTGCCGCGGTCGAGGCCGTTGGCATTGCGCTCGATGTGATACTGGGCCGTACCGTGGCGCCGGACCGGCTCGATGCCTTGACCGAGCTCGCCGAGCTGGCGCGAGGCCAGGTCAAAGACAACTGGACCCGAAGCGTGCGCACGATTGCACGCGAGATCGGCCTTCGCGTCGGGCGGGAGTGCCAGCACTTGAGGAAGAAGGCCGAGGACTTGGACGCGACGGACCGCGCCGCGCTGGCGGCGTACGCTGGGCCGCTGTTGTGTCGGGTGCTCCGGAAGCGGCTCGGCCCGGACTTCGCGCAGCTGACGCCCGGGCATTGCAGCGATGTGCTCGCCAAGTACAGCGCGAGGGCGAAGAGGAACCGACTCACAATAGCTGGGATGGTGGTTCAGTTGCTCGAGGTCGCTCACCCCTGGCCAGAGTTGCGGGAGCGCGACGATCTTCTGAAGGACGTCAGCCGCGCGTTGAGGCAGAAGAAGAGGCAGAAGAAGTAGCTGTCCCCATCGTTCGGCATCGGTGTGCCGAGTGATCATTGGCGCTGGCGTGCGCATGCTGCGCCCATGCTTCAGCATTCGCTCGACCGGGCCGACCAACTGCGGTTGGCCGCAGCGGTGGTTTGCGACCCCCGAACCGTGCGGCGCTTCCTCGCGGGGCGCCGCGTCTCCGAATTTATGGAGGTACGCATCCGCCGGGCCCTGCGGGATCTTGGTCTCGAGGCGCCCGCACCGGAGCCCCGTTCGTGACCATCACCCCCGCGGCCCCCTTCGCCATCGAGCGCGCGGCTCGGCCCGACGTGCGGCGCGCGGTCGAGCCAGTGGCGACCGGCGAGGTGGTGCGCTTCAGCCGCATCACCTCGGCGGAGCTGTTCGCGCCGCTGCCCCCGGTCCCGTGGCTGGTGCAGGCCCTCGACATGGCACCCGGCGCCCCAACTCTCTTCGCCGGCTACGGCTACACGGGCAAGTCGCTGGCCGCTCAAGCCCTCGCCATCGCCGTCGCAAGCGGCGATCTTGACGCCTGGGGCCTGTTCCCGGTGCGCCACGGTCGCGTGCTGCATATCGACTACGAACAGGGCCGAAGGCTGACGTGTGAACGGTACCAGGATCTCTGCCGCGGGTACGGCATCGCGCCCCAAGACCTCGCTGGCCGCCTCGAGGTGGTGGCGCTGCCCCCGCACTACCTCGACGACCCGGGCGCCGAGGACCTGCTCGCCCGCGAGCTGGACGGCCACGCGCTGTGCATCGTCGACCCGTTTCGCGGCGCCGCCCCGGCCACGGATGAAAACGACAGCCGAGCCGTGCGCCGCGTGCTGGACGCGTTCACCCGCGCCAGCGAGCGCACGGGGTGCGTCGTGACCGACATCCACCACACGCGCAAGCCGACGGAGGGGGCCCCCGGCGGCCGCAAGATGGCCATCAGAGGCTCAGGCGATTTCTACAGCGCGCACGCGACCGTGCTTCAGTTCGACGCTCAACGCGGCCGCCCTGTCGTCATCTCGCACGAGAAGGCTCGCGTCTCCGGGAGGCTTCATCCCGACTTTGAGCTGGTGATCGAAGCCGCCGACGAAGGCGGGCTACGGGTGATCGC